>JBPCSY010000179.1:0-6044 GCA_051006695.1 Candidatus Nanopelagicales bacterium | reverse complement strand
GGGATTCGAACCCACAACCCCCACAAAGGCGGTGTGGTGCTCTATCCCTTGAGCTACGACGGCACGAGTGAATCCCATCGGGATCGCACTCGTGCCGGTAGGTCGCCAGCGCTTCTGTGGATGAATTAGAAGGCAGGCAATCTTGTGGACAGCCAGCCGACGATCGAGTCGAGGCCAATGCGCTCCTGCTGCATGCTGTCGCGCTCGCGCACGGTCACGGCCTGATCCTCAAGGGTGTCGAAGTCGACCGTGATGCAGAACGGGGTACCGATCTCATCCTGGCGACGGTAGCGACGGCCGATGGCGCCTGAGTCGTCGAACTCGACATTCCAGCGCTTGCGCAGTTATGCGGCGAGATCCTTCGCCTTCGGCGAGAGATCGGCGTTGCGCGAGAGCGGCAGCACGGCGACCTTGACGGGCGCGAGGCGCGGGTCAAGGCGCAGCACGGTGCGGGTATCAACGCCGCCCTTCGAGTTCGGCGCACTGTCCTCGTCGTAGGCATCGAGCAGGAACGCGAGCACTGCACGTGTCAGGCCTGCCGCAGGCTCGATGACGAATGGCACGTAACGCTCGTTCTTCTCCTGGTCGAAGAACGAGAGGTCTGTTCCCGAGTGCTCACTATGCGACTTGAGATCGAAGTCGGTGCGATTAGCAATGCCCTCGAGCTCTGCCCACTCCGAGCCGGCGAAGCGGAAGCGGTACTCGATATCGACGGTGCGCTTGGAGTAGTGAGAGAGCTTCTCCTTCGGATGCTCTAAGAAGCGCATGTTCTCCGGGTTCATGCCGAGCTCGACGTACCAGTCCCAGCGAGTCTTGAGCCAGTACTCATGCCAGTCCTCGTCAGTACCCGGCTCGACGAAGAACTCCATCTCCATCTGCTCGAATTCGCGCGTGCGGAAGATGAAGTTGCCGGGCGTGATCTCGTTGCGGAAGCTCTTACCTGTCTGGCCGATGCCGAAAGGCGGCTTCTTGCGCGCGGCATTGAGCACGTTCAGGTAGTTCACGAAGATGCCCTGAGCGGTCTCGGGGCGCAGGTAGTGCACGGCGCCGTCGTCGTCGACCGGGCCGACGGTGGTGCGCAGCATTCCGTTGAAGTCACGCGGCTCAGTGAAGTCACCCTTGGTGCCACAGTTCGTGCAGGTGATGTCGGCGAGGCCGTTCTCCGGCGACTTGCCGTGCTTCTCCTCGTAAGCCTCGATCAGTTGATCCGCGCGCCAGCGCTTGTGGCACTTCTTGCACTCGGTGAGCGGATCGGTGAAGGTCGCCACGTGACCGGAGGCCTCCCAGACCTGCGGGGCGAGGATCACCGACGAATCGAGACCCACAACATCGTCGCGGCCGCGCACCATCGACTGCCACCACTGGCGACGCACGTTCTCCTTGAGCTCGACGCCGAGGGGCCCGTAGTCCCAGGCCGAGCGTGAGCCACCGTAGATCTCGGAGGACTGGAAGACGAAGCCACGACGCTTCGAGAGATTGACGACGGCATCGACACGATCGGCGGCCACTGGGCGCTCCATTCTGAGCGCAGGAGCGCTCCACTCCGGCTGGTTGTCGGCGGACGGCGTAAGTGTAGGCGGTGAGACTGGTGCGACGGGAGTGAGAGGGGTCAGGCGTCGACGGCAGCGATATCGGGGCCAGCTGCCTCTCCCAGACCAATCGAGCCGGCATCGAGCGCGAGGCCCGTCACCGCATCGACGAATCCCTCCGGCGATCGATAGTGCACGACCTCGTAGGCACTGGGCTCGTCAATTGCGGTCGAGAGCAGCGGAATCGCCGTCATCTTGACCTCGAAGTTCGACAGTGCCCTGCGGTAGGCACCGACGGAGACCCACCGGGTGGTGATGGTGCGCAGATTCGGTTCATCGGTCGACTGGCCCAGATGGGCATCGACGAAGCCGGTGCAGGCAGCCAGGGCCGCAATCGCCGCGCGGGCCGACGCCGGGAAGTCAGCACTGTCGTTACGGAAGCGAGTGAGGACGATGAAGGTAGGGTCGGTCACCTGACACACGCTAGTGGCGGGAGAACAAGGTGGCGAAGGCAGACAAGGGCGCATCGAATAAGGGCAAGAAACCCTCAGCTGTGCGCGGCCCGGGCGGCCCGGCCAACCAGCCGGCCTCGATGCGGCCGCAGCTGGAGAAGGCGAGCATGCCCGTGCTGATGCGCCTGACCCGCGTGCCGCGCTGGCTTCTGGTCGTCGGCATCGCCCTGTGCCTGTTCCTCGGCCTCGTGATGCCCCGTTCGATGTCGTGGCTCGGCGGAATCCTGCTGCTGATCGTCGCCTTCTTCCTGGGCTGGCTGCTCGCCCTGTCATGGCCGGTACTCAATGGCCAGTCCAAGTTCCTGCGCACGCTGATCGTGATCGTCGTTGTCCTGCTCGCCCTGTTCAAGTTCATCGGGATCCTCTAAACGCTCTTGACAATCATTTTCATTTAGATGAGCATGGGGGCATGAGACGTGCCCTCACCCTCGCGCTCGCCCTACCCCTGGTGACCGGCCCATTCCTCGCCGCCTGCGCGGGAACCTCGGCCGGGGTCGACAGTGTCGGTTCCGCCGCCAAGCCCAGGGTGGTCGCGGCCTTCTATCCGCTCCAATACGCAGCTGCGCAGGTCGGTGGCTCGGCCATCGACGTCACCAACCTCACCCAGCCCGGAGTCGAGCCGCACGATCTAGAGCTCAGCGCCCAGCAGGTCGGCCAGATCGCCGATGCGGATCTCGTGCTCTACATCAAGGGCTTCCAGCCCGCGGTCGACGAGGCCATCGCCCAGCAGGCGCCGGAGAAGGCGATCGACGTCAGCGCAGCCCTCTCGACGCTGAGCCTCGACGGCGCGGCTGACCCGCACGTGTGGCTCGACCCGGCCAACATGGCAGCGATCGGCAGCGAGATCTCGAGCCGACTTGCCGAGATCTCTCCCGCCAACGCCAACTCGTACTCGACGAACGCCGATGCACTCACGTCAGCGATGTCGGCGCTCACCTCCGAGTACCAAGCGGGCCTCGCGGTCTGCCGCACGAAGACGATGGTCGTGAGTCACGACGCCTTTGGTTACCTCGCGCAGGCCTTCGGCCTCACTCAAGTCGGAATCTCCGGACTCTCGCCCGAGGCAGAGCCGAGCCCGGCGCGCATCAAGGACGTCGCTGACATCGTCGCCACGGAGGGTGTCACCACGATCTACTACGAGACGCTCGTGGATCCAAAAGTGGCACAGACCCTCGCTGAGGAGACCGGTGCCACCGCTGCGATGCTCGACCCACTCGAAGGCCTCGCAGCGGATTCCACCGGTGACTACGCCTCGGTGATGCGCGAGAACCTCGCCACGTTGATCACCGGGCAGGGGTGCGCATGAGCACACCCGTGATCTCCGTCGAACGACTCTGCGTCGAGTTCGACGGTGAGCACGTGCTCGAGGACGTCAACATCGACATCCAGAGCGGTGATGTCATCGCGTTGCTCGGACCCAACGGCAGCGGAAAGTCGACCCTCGTTCGAGCCATGCTCGGGCTGCAGCCAATCGATCACGGCCGGGTGTCACTCTTCGGAACACCGCTACGAAGGTTCAATCATTGGCAACGCATCGCGCTCGTGCCGCAGCGGCTCCCCGGTGCCAGCAGCATTCCTGTCTCGGTCTGGGAGACAGTGCTCTCCGGCGCAATCTCCCCGCGCACGCGCTGGCGTCCGTTCTCCAAGTCAGAGAAAGCCTCGGCTACCCAGGCACTCATAGATGTCGATCTCTGGGATAGACGTCACTCTCGACTCGACGCCCTCTCGGGCGGCCAACAACGCAGAGTGCTCGTCGCGCGAGCACTCGCGAGCAACGCCGACGTGATCGTGATGGACGAACCGACCGCAGGTCTCGATGCCGCGAATGTCGCAGCGCTGGCCCGACTGCTCGGTGAACTGAAGGCGAATGGTCGCACCATCATCGTGGTCACCCACGAGATCGACGCCATCGAGTCACTCGTCACACGGGCGATCGTGCTCAGTCCGAGCACGCATCACTCAGTGCAGTACGACGGGCCTCCACCCGTACCGAACTCCTTTGCTCACGATCACCACCAACATCACGATGCCGTGATCGACGAGGCTCCCCCGGTGATCGGGATCGACTCATGAGCATGATCTGGGATTTCGATTTCATGCGGCGGGCGCTGCTCGCGGCGGCGCTCGTGGGGTTCATTGCTCCATTGATCGGCGTCTTCCTGGTCCAGCGGCGCCTGGCCCTCCTCGGTGACGGCATGGGTCACGTGGCCCTCACCGGCGTTGGCCTCGCGTTCCTGCTCGGCACCGCACCTATCCCGACCGCCATGGCCACCGCGGCCCTTGGTGCATTCCTCATCGAGTTCATCCGCTACCGAAGTCGCACTGCGGGTGACGTTGCCCTCGCCCTGCTCTTCTACGGCGGCATTGCCGGCGGCGTGCTGTTCGCCTCCCTTGCACCGGGCAAGGCAGCGTCCTCGCTGAACTCCTACCTGTTCGGATCCCTCTCCACCGTGGCAAGCGGCGATCTGTGGGCCCTGGGTGCGCTCGTCGTCGCCGTGCTACTCGTGCTGATCTTCTTCGGTCGTGAGCTGTTCGCCGTGAGTCTTGACCCCGATATCGCCCAGGTGCAAGGCATCAGGGTGCGGGCAATGAGCACGCTGATGGCGATCCTCGCCGCCATCGTGGTGGTCGTTGGCATGCGAGTGGTCGGCCTGCTGCTCGTCAGCGCGATCATGATCGTTCCGGTCGCCGCCGCTCAGCAGGTCACGCGCTCCTTCCGCGCGACCGCCGCACTCGCGGTGGTCATCGGCGTGGTCGCCTCGATCACCGGCCTGGTCGGATCCTTCTATGTCGAGGCACCGCCCGGACCCGCCATCGTCATCATCGCCCTCGCCTGCTTCGCGGTGCTGGCGATCATCGCCGTGCCGATACGCCGTCGCAGGCGGGAGCACTCATGAGCATCCCGCAGCGCCAGACCAAGCAGCGCACCGCAATCGCCGAGATCCTCGCAGAGGTCGATGACTTCCGATCGGCGCAGCAACTGCATGATGATCTTCGCCATCGCGGCGTCTCGGTCGGGCTGACGACGGTGTACCGATGCCTGCAGTCGCTCACCGCCGCCGGCGAGATCGACTTCCTCGTCAACGACGAAGGCGAGACGGTCTACCGCAAGTGCAGCGGCGAGCATCACCATCATCTGGTCTGCCGATCCTGCGGTGCGACCGTGGAGATCGCCGGCCCGACTGTCGAGCGCTGGGCCGACTCCGTCGCCGCCGAGCATGGCTATTCACAGGTCAGCCACACCATGGAGCTCTTCGGCCTCTGCCCCAGCTGCAGTTAGCCCTTCGCGGGCGGATTCGGCACGGCGCCACCGTATCGACGATCGCGGGAGGCGTAGATCTCGCAGGCGTGCCAGAGGTCTCGGCGATCGAAATCAGGCCACAGGGTGTCAAGGAAGACCATCTCCGCGTAGGCGGCCTGCCAGAGCAGGAAATTACTCGTGCGCTGCTCCCCCGAGGATCGCACGAAGAGATCGACGTCGGGCATGTCGGGCTCATCGAGGTACTTGTGGAACATGCGCTCGTCGATCCTCTTCGGATCGAGCTTTCCGGCCTGCACATCACGAGCCATCGCTGCGGCAGCATCTGCGATCTCCGCGCGACCTCCGTAGTTCACGCACATGGTGAGAGTGAGCTTGCGGTTCCTCTTCGTGAGTTCCTCGGCCTCTTCAAGCTCATTGATCACGCTTCGCCACAGCTTCGGCCGCCGCCCCGCCCAGCGCACGCGCACGCCCAAGTCATTCATCTCATCGCGACGACGGCGGATGACATCGCGATTGAACCCCATCAGGAAGCGCACTTCCTCCGGTGAGCGCTTCCAGTTCTCAGTCGAGAAGGCATAGGCCGAGAGCCATTCGACACCAAGCTCAAGTGCACCCTCGACACAGTCAAAGAGGCTGGCCTCGCCCATCTCGTGACCGGCCGTGCGCCGCACGCCCCGCGCCTTGGCCCCGCGGCCAATGCCGTCCATGACGCTGGCGACCTGCGTTGGCACGCGGACCCCC
>JBPCSY010000178.1:0-9521 GCA_051006695.1 Candidatus Nanopelagicales bacterium | reverse complement strand
GGTCAACGGTCTGCCGGAAGTGGTAGCCGTGGTTCCAGTAGTACGCGTCATTGGCGTACAGGCAGTTGAGGTTGCCGACCGTGGAGATCAGGAAGGGATCACCGGACGTTCCGGCAGCGGGCGTGATGCAGCCATTCGCCTGCGCAACGTGTGTCATGCCTCCGAAGGCACAGAGCACGGTGATCAGGGCAATCAGTAGGCGGATCGGAGTGCGCATGGCCGGCCTCCTGCCTGTGCAGTGGGAACGAGCGGGTTGCGACGATAACACCGAGAGTCGCCGACGGGGGCCGCGAGGAACCCCATGGAGCGAAATCGCTACACCGCGAAGTGCTCGACGACCGGCGCACCGTCGAAGAACGGGCCGATGATCGAACGCCATTCGGTGAAACGATCTGACTCCCGAAAGCCCACGGTGTGATGCTCGAGGGTCTCCCACGCGACGCTGAACATGTACACGTTCGGACGCTCGATGCCCCAGCCATGGAAGGTAAATCCCAGGTAGCCCTCGGACTTCGCGAGCAGATTCTCGACGGCAGCATTGATGGCGGTCTCGAACTCGGCCTGGCGGCCGGCGAGCACGGGAATGAAGCCAACTTCGAGAATCATGATTACAGCGACCAATCTTCGGTGAGCACGGACTCTTGCACGGACATGCGCAGGGGTTCCATGCGCAGGATTGCGGGCGGCCCCTCGAGCAGGGGCGGCATGTCAGTCATCATCTTCGCGAAGCCCGCGGTGGAGCGATGCGCGAGTGCGGCATTGTCATCGAGGAAAGTCTCGTAGAGCCACACGTTGTTCTCGTCATCAGGATCCAGATGCACCATGAACATCTCGGTGCCCGGTTCGTCGGCGAGGGAATCGGCGTAGGTATTGAGAACTTCGAGTAATGCCGGGCGCATGCCCGCGGCACAGGTCAGGCGAATGAGCGCGGACTTCCGGCCTGCGATGAACAGCTGACGTGGCTCACTTGCGTCCATCGATGAGCTGCCGGCCATGGGCTCAGGCGACGTTCTCGAGGTACCACGCGTACGTGGAGGTGAGGCCGTCGCGCAGTGAGATCTGCGGCTTCCAGCCGAGGGCATTGATGCGCGAAGTGTCGAGCAACTTGCGCGGCATGCCGTCGGGCTTTGACGAATCCCACTCGATGGTGCCGGTGAAGCCGACGACATCGGCCACGGTTTCTGCCAGTTCCTTGATCGGGAGATCCTCGCCGCAGCCGACGTTGATCGTCTGCTCCGAGTCGTAGTTCGAGAGCAGCATCAGGCAGGCGTTGGCGAGATCATCGACGTGCAGGAACTCGCGGCGCGGTGCGCCGGTGCCCCACACCGTGACTGTTGATGCGCCGGAAACCTTTGCCTCGTGGAAGCGCCGAATGAATGCAGGCAGCACATGCGAGGACTGCAGATCGAAGTTGTCGCGCGGGCCGTAGAGATTTGTCGGCATCGCGGAGATCCAGTGACGGCCGTACTGCTCGCGGTGTGCCTCGATGTAGTAGATGCCGCTGATCTTCGCCATCGCGTAGGCCTGATTGGTGGGCTCGAGCGGGCCGGTCATCAAGGACGACTCGCGAATCGGCTGCGTGGCATGGCGCGGGTAGATGCACGACGAACCGAGGAACAGCAGTCGATCGATGTCGTTCGCGTGAGCCGCGTCCATCACGTTCGTCTGGATCATCGAGTTGTCGCGCAGGAATTCCACGGGGAACGTGGAGTTGGCCATGATGCCGCCGACCTTGGCCGCTGCGTCGATGATGATGTCGGGCTTGGCCTCGGTGATGGCATCGAAGGTGGCGCCGCGGTCGCGCAGATCGAGCTCCTTCGAGGACCATCCGATGATCTCGCCTGCACCGGCTGCCTCGAGAGCGCGGACGATGGCTGAGCCGACGAGGCCGTTATGACCGGCGACATAGACCTTGGTATCGCCCCAGGCGACCTCATGCGACATGCCTGAATTCTGTCATATCGGGACCTTCGCCCAGGCTGTGCTGGCTCACGCGGTGAAAGACTGGCGGCATGCGAAAGATCACCCTCGAACAGCTCAGCGGGATCCTCGAAGGCCTGCCAGCCAACCCACGAGTTGTCGCATCGGGCAACTTCGCGACTCCGACGGTGATCCTGAACGAACTCGATCGCGTGGTGCCCGAGTACCGCTTGCACATGCTCAATGCCCAGAAGCCGATTCCGGATCGCGAGGGAGTGCGGTACGAGACCGCATTCGTCGGCCCCGGAATGCGCGGCAGCGATCGCCTCGATTACATCCCGTGCCGCCTGAGCCTGGTGCCGGTGATGTTCCGTGATCACCTGCGGCCCGATGTCGTGCTTCTTCATTCTTCATCTCAGCGTCATGACACGGTGAGTCTGGGTACCGAGGTCAACATCCTGCCTGCGGCAATCGAGGCCGCGCGTGCCTTCGGCGGCCTGGTCATCGTGCAGTCGAACCGGCAGATGCCGTATACCTACGGCGATGCGCAGATCTACGACCACGAGATCGACTACCTGGTCGAGGTCGACGAGCCGCTGCCGACTCACGCCGATGGCGCGATTGACGAGATCTCGATGCACATCGGTCATCGCATCGCTGATCGGGTGACCGATGACTCCACCTTGCAGCTCGGAATCGGCGCCGTGCCCGATGCGGTTCTCGCGGCACTCACCCATCGCAAAGGGTTGCGCATCTGGACGGAGATGTTCAGCGATGGCGTGCTGAATCTTCACAAGCACGGCTGCCTCGATTCTGACGTGCCGCTGACGACATCATTTCTCTTCGGTTCGCAGGAGCTCTACGACTGGGTGAATCTCAACAAGCGCGTGCGCGTGATGCGTACCGAGCGCACGAATGCGCCGTCGGAGATCGCGCGCCAGGCACGCATGACGAGCGTTAACGCAGCACTGCAGGTGGATCTGCTCGATCAGGCGAATGCCAGTCGTATCAAGGGAAAGATCTACTCCGGCTTCGGTGGCTCAACTGATTTCATCGTCGGTGCCCTGCACTCGCGTGGTGGCCAGTCATTCATCGCCCTACCGTCGTGGCATCGCAAGGCTGACGTGTCGACGATCGTTCCGCTGCTGCATGACCCGGTCACTAGCTTTCAGCACAGTTTCGTCGCGACGGAGAACGGCATCGCGCCGTGCTTCGGTCACTCGCAGGCGCAGCAGGCGCGCAACATCATCGAGAACGCTGCGCATCCGAGCGTGCGTGATCAGTTGTGGGAATCCGCCGGAGAACTCGGCTTCCTGTGATCGGCGTTAGCGGATCACGCGAAGCAACATGAGTGTGTTTCCTGTGATCAGTCGCGCGACGGGTCGTGATTCTGCACGCGCAGTGCTCCGTGAATCAGCAGGGTGAAGACCTCTTCGGTGAGATCAGCACTGGAGCCGATGGCTTCTGCCTGGGCACGTACGCCGTCGAGCACGATGCGCTCGCGTGCGGGGTCGCGCACGACCGAGCCCATGGCCGCCTTCGCGGCTCCGATCTGGCGTGCCTTCGCTAGGCGGGCACCGATCGCGGTGACGATCTCGGAATCGATGACGTCGAGTTCAGCGCGCAGTCGTGACAGCTCATCCACGGGTCGCAGCGTAGTCTGGGCGCCATGCTGAATCGGAAGAAGTCCTCGAAGAACGCACTGCCCCCGGGCAAGTACCGCATGGGCGGTGAGCACTTCAAGAACGATGCCGCATTCATCAAGACTGCCGTCAAGGACGTCAAGCGCCTGGAGAAGTACGCGGGCCTGACCGCCGACTCGAGCCTGTACGACTGGGGCTGCGGCGCCGGCCGCCTGGCGGTGGGCGTGCGGGAGCACTTCGGTCGCGTGGCCGACTATCACGGTGTCGACATCCAGCCGGAGGTTCTCGGCTGGGCCCAGGAGAACCTGACGGCCCCCGGCTTCCGCTTCACCCTGGTCAATGTCAGCAATGAGCGTTACAACCCCGATGGCTCCCCCGAGCGCACCCTGGCCGCCGAGCCGGGCTCGGTTGACGTCTTCTATGCCTACTCCGTCTTCTCGCATATGAATGACGAGGACACCCCCGCTTACCTTCGGCTGATCCATGAGGCGCTGGCCCCCGGGGGCAAGGCCTTCGTGACCGCCTTCGTCGAGGAGGACGTCCCGGGCTGGGAGGAGAACCCCGAGGGGTACGGCCCCCTGGACTGGAAGGGTCGTCTGCACTGCACTCGCTTTGCCCGCTGGCACTTCGAGGACCACGTGAATGCGGCCCGCCTGGCGGTCAGCCGCTTCGAGTACGGCCAGGAGACGGACGGCCAGAGTCTGTACGTACTTCGCAAGCGCTAACCCATCCTGCCTATAACGGGACAAACAAGGCAGAACATTTACGCAGGGTTCACCCGACCTCACGCCTTTCAATGAGGGACTGTCCTCCATGCCTGGGATACCCTGAAATCTCCTGCGAGCGCCCGTCGGCGCCCATCAACATCCCGAGAGGTCCTTCATGCGTCGTGCGCTCATAGCCGCCGTTGCCAGCGTGTCCCTTGGCCTTGGAATGGTCGGCATTGCCGCCCCAGCCATGGCCGCTGAGCCGGTGCCCGCCGCCGATTTCGGCCTGCACATCCCGGGGATCTCCACGGGCACTGACCCGAATACCTCGTACGGCGCCATCCGCCTCTGGGATTCCGGCGTCGCCTGGGGACAGGTCAACCAGGCCAAGGGCAAGTACTGGTGGAACGGCCTCGATGCCTCCATCGGCAATGCCAATGCGCAGGGCGCACAGATTCTCTACGTGCTCGGTGGCACCCCGACCTGGTCGGCGTCCAATAAGAAGCAGGGCACCTACCCGAACAAGGGCGCAGCGTCGATGCCCAAGCTCGCCGACTGGAAGACCTGGGTCAAGGCTGTCGTGCAGCGTTACGGCTCCTCGATCGAGTCGTACCAGATCTGGAATGAGGCGAACCTCTCCACCTTCTGGCAGGGCACGCCCAAGCAGATGGCGCAGCTGACCAAGGAGGCCTACAAGATCATCAAGGCTGGCGATCCGACCGCGAAGGTTGTCTCGGCCAGCAGCACCGTTCGCCTCACTAGCGCCTACAACAAGTTCTTCCCGACCTACCTGAAGGAACTGAAGAAGGTCGGCTGGCCCGTTGACGTCTTCTCGGTGCACACCTACCCCGCAGGTCCGGGCACGCCGGCCACCCGCTCGCAGCTGATCACCACGGTGCAGGCCTCGCTCAAGAAGGCCGGCGCACCGGCCAAACCGCTGTGGGATACCGAGGTCAACTACGGCATCGCCGGCCCCGGTGGCGGTAACCCGCACGTGACCATCGACGGTCTGCAGGCAGCCAACTGGGTCGCCGATACCTACCTCGATAACAACCGACTCGGTGTCGATCGCTCCTACTGGTATTTCTGGGCACCGTCCAACCCGCTGCTCGGCATCCAGATGGTTGACGGCAGTGCCGGCGCCACCGGATTCCAGACAGTGCAGAACTGGCTGAAGGATTCCTACGCCTCCTGCACCACCGGTTCGGTCAACGCCTGCAACCTGACCGGTCGTTTCCCGGCTGTTGTCGCCTGGGTCGACTCCGGCTCAGCCGCGTACACCGTTCCTGACTTCGCCACGACCATGTGCGATGCACTGAATAGCTGCACTCCGGTTGCCCCGGGCAGCGCAATCACGATTGGGGATGGACCGAAATGGTTCGGCACCGTAACAAACTGATTTCCGCCGTCGCAGTTCTCGCTGCGGCGACTCTTACCCTGAGCGCATGCGGTGGTGGTTCCTCGTCGAGTGAGCCCACCGCATCGGGCTCAGCTGCACCGACTACCCCGGCAAACGCCGTGCCTGCATCGCAGATCGGCATGCAGGTCGAGGGTGTCGAGGGCGAGTCATGGCCGTCCGCGCCCTTCGGCGCACTTCGACTCTGGGATAACGGCACTGCCTGGTCACAGATCGAGCTGAAGAAGGGTGTCTACAAGTGGGACAACCTCGATCACGCGGTTGCCAACGCCGAGGCCAAGGGCATGACCGACATCCTCCAGGTTCTCGGCACCACGCCGACCTGGGCGGCATCGAAGGTCAGTGACGGCGAGTACCCGCCAGTTCCGGGTGCGGCAAGTGCGCCAAAGGATCTCGCCGACTGGGATGCCTGGGTCACTGCGGTCGTCACCAAGTACAAGGGCCGGATCACTGCGTACGAGATCTGGAACGAAGCGAACCTGAAGATGTTCTACAACGGCTCTCCCGAGAAGCTCGCGGAGATGACCAAGCGCGCGTACGACATCATCAAGAGCATCGATCCCGAAGCCAAGGTTGTCGCGGCATCGCCGGCACTTCGACTCAAGAGTGCAGTCGATCGCTTCTTCCCGACGTACCTCTCCGAGCTTGCTGCAGCAGGCTGGCCGATCGACGCACTGTCGATCCACACGTACCCCGATGCCACGGGTGATCCGGCCGCTCGCGGCCTGCTCATCGAAAGTGCCCGGGAGATCATCACCGCGGCAGGCGCTCCCGAGACTCTTGAGCTCTGGGATACCGAGCTCAACTACGGCCTCGCCGGTCTCGGACTCCCGAAGCAGGACATCACCGGTGCCAAGGCTGCGGGCTTCATCGTGCGCACCTACATCGATGATCTGCGCTACGACATCGCTCGCTCGTACTGGTACATCTGGACTCAGACCCCGAAGGAGTGGCTGGGCATCCAGGCGTACCCGGGCTCCGAGGCCGAGCAGGGCTTCTTCGCCCTCGACAACTGGGTGACCGGCGCTTCCTATGACGGCTGCACGGAGACCGGTAATGCAGTGACGTGCAACTTCTCGAAGGCGGGTGCGAAGTGGATTGTCGCCTGGGCCGAGACGGGCACTGAGCAGTACACCGCGCCGGAGGGCACGCAGCTCGTCTGTGATCCGCTGGCCAATTGCACCGAGACCGCTGCCGGCACCGGCATCACCCTCACCGAGGTTCCGGTTCGGGTGTACTTGCAGCAGTAATCACGCAGTCGGGAAGGGCGATACGGGTTGCCGTATCGCCCTTTCTGCGCTCTGATGGGGTGTCCCACCAACCGTGTACCAATCGTGCACCAGCCTGCACTAGTCGTCCGGCCCGACGAGGAGCCATGAGCACTGCGCAGATCACCCCCACGCGCCGGGTTCCGGCATGGGCAGTGGTGGTCGGCGCAGTAGTGCTTGCGTCCTGGGTCGGAATGCTCGCGATCCCGATGACTCACGAGCTCACCGCAGTGGCGGCGGGCTGGGTGCTCATGGTCATCGCGATGATGGTGCCGACCGTCGCACGCCCAATGCTGCGTATCTCCGACGGAAGTGGTGCACGAGCCTTCGCCTTCATGTCGGGCTACGTGCTCGCGTGGACCTTGAGCCTTCCCGCCGCCGCGCTCATCATGCGTGCACCTGTCTGGAGCACCACCACGGTTCTCGTGCTCTGGATCGCGGTCGGTCTGTATCAACTGCTTCCGACGACCGCGAAGCACCTCCGTCGTTGTCGATCACTCGACGCCACGGCATCGGCGGGCACCCTGGGAATTCGGCAGGGTGTCGCGTGCATGATCGCCTGCCTACCGATGATGCTCGCCGTGATGATCTCTGTCATGGTCTGGAATACGGCAATCGTGGCAACGGCGTTGTTCGTTCTCGCCGCCTGCGCCTTCATGATTTGGGAGAAGTCACCGTCTGTTTCTCGCACCGCGATTCGTGCGAGTGGAATCGCGCTCGTCGTGCTGTCGATCATCGCGTTCACATTCGGCTTGGGCATGGGCGCAACGGTGCACGACTCGTCCACTCACGCGATGGGCGTATCGAGATCCTGACCGTCGGCGACATCACTGACCTCGACGAGAACGAGATCCTCGCGCGCACGCAGGTAGTCGCGTGCCCCCGTGTCACCTGACGCACTATCGATCAGCGCAGCCCAGTGATCGCGCCCGAACTTCACCGGGTGACCGCGTTGGCCATCGAAGGTCGCACTCACCAGGTCAGCAGGCTCATCGACGATGCGTGAGACAGCCATGGACGTGAGCCCCGGGAGATCGACGAGAGTCACCACTACCGAGGTTGCATCAGTGCCCTGGGCCCACCTCAATCCCTCGCGAAGGGAAGAGCCCATTCCGCTCGCCCAGTCAGGGTTCTCGACGACAACTGCGCCGGGCACCTCGCCAACCCAGGCGCCGAGAACGACGGCGATCGGGAAGCAGCCGGCCTCCTGCAGCACTCGCACCGCGCGATCGACGAGGCGCTCACCATCGACCTCGACAGGTGCCTTCGGCTGGCCGTAACGCGTTCCTGCGCCTGCGGCCAGCACGATTCCGGCGGTGACTGACGTGCGCAGGTTGATCTCCATGATGCGAGGAGCAGCTAGCGCGGTGCGCCGGGGTGAATCGGACCGTCGGTCTTCGACAGATTGCGCCCGGAGCCGCCCCAGCGTGACTCGATGATCTCCGCGGCGATGGAGATCGCGGTTTCCTCCGGAGTGCGTGCACCGAGATCCAGGCCGATGGGTGAGTGCAGGCGAGCGATTTCCTCCTCGGTCACGCCGTTCTCGCGCAGGCGCACGAGACGATCCTCATGCGTGCGGCGTGATCCCATGGCGCCGACGTAACCCGCGGGCGTGCGTAGGGCGAGGGTGAGCGCGGGCACATCGAACTTCGGATCATGGGTGAGCACGGCAATCACCGTGCGGGCATCGACAGTCTGAGTCTCAAGCCAGCGATGCGGCCAGTCGACCACGACCTCATCGGCTTCGGGGAAGCGCTTCGCGGTGGCGAAGACGGGCCGCGCATCGCAGATCGTGACGCGATAGCCGAGCAGCTTGCCGACGCGCACCAGCGCTGCCGAGAAATCGATCGCACCGAAGATGAACATCTGCGCGGGCGGTGCATAGGCAGAGACGAAGACATCGAGACCATCACCCAGTCGCTCGCCCTTGGGGCCGTAGTGCAGGAAGCCGGTGGTGCCCGCGGCGAGCATGCCGAGTGCGTCGTCGTACACGGTGTCGTCGAGTCGGTCGGTGCCGAGGCTTCCCTCGCGGCGATCCGGACGGATGATCAGGTGACGCCCGACATGATGCGGCCCGCGCACGATGGTGGCGACGGCCACGGGCTGCTCGGCGCGAATGCTCTCGATCACGCCCTCGAGCTCGGGCCACGTCTCGCGGCTGACCTTCTCGACGAAGATCTCCAGGATCCCGCCGCAGGTCAGGCCGACGGCGAAAGCGTCATCGTCACTGACCCCGTACTTCTCGAAGCGCGGCTGTCCGTCGGCGAGCACCTCATGGCCCAGGTCATAGAGCGCGCCCTCGACGCAGCCACCACTGACGCTACCCACGGCCTCGCCGGCCTCGGTCACGAGCATGGAAGCACCGGCCGGGCGGGGCGCCGACTTCCAGGTGCGCACCACGGTGGCCATCGCCGCGGCGCCATCAGCCTTGATGATGGCGCTCAGTTCGGCAAGCACATCGCGCACGACGACTCCTCGTGGATGGGTGGGTGAGTGAGGCCTCCCTGGGCCGAAGTGGCCCAGTAGGCCAATAATGGCGGCATGAGCGCAGTTCGTCTTGTCGACG
>JBPCSY010000177.1:0-2660 GCA_051006695.1 Candidatus Nanopelagicales bacterium | reverse complement strand
AGGGGCTGATGTCCGTCGATGAGCGAGGAGTGGTCACCCCGGTCACCGTCACCGGGCTGCCCAAGCGCTCCTTCGTGCTGGCAGCCATCCCGGCGCGTGACGGCGCCCGAGTAGCTCTCGTCGTGCGCACGGGTGCGCGCACTCGTCTGCTGCTCGCGCGCATTACGAGCGGCGGCCCCACGTCGAGCTCCGATCTGACTGTCTCGGATCCCATTCGTGTCGAGAAGCAGCTGACCTCCGTCGTCGACGTCGCGTGGGCGAATGCGGATGAGCTTCTTGTGCTCGGGAATTTGGGCGGTACCGAATTGCAGTCCTACTCGGTGAGCCTTGCTGATGGATCAGTCGCCAACGAGGGCGGAGTGCCGGGTGCCGTGAGTATCGCGGCCGCACCCGGACAGCCGAACCTGATGGGCAGTGCCGAGGGCAAGGTGTACGAGGTGCTCGGCGGTGCCTGGCTGCCGCGCACGAGCGGAGTCGCGCCCACCTACCCGGGCTAGTGTCGCCCGCCGTGCAGGGGCGTACTCGCTACCGCCGCGGCGCCGGCGACGTGGATACCTCCTGATGCGAGAGCCTGACGTGCCTCGACCAGGGTGATTCCCGTGGTGATGACGTCGTCGACGACCACGACTGTGCCGGAGGGCGCTCGCGTGCGTGGATTCACGGCGAAGGCTGACTGCACCGCCCTCGCCCGCGAACGTCGATCGAGTTCCTTGAGGGCCCCGTGATCACGAGCGCGCGCAAGCAGCGCCGTGCACGAGGCAGGCTGGCCAATTGAGCGCAGGCTTCGCGCTGCCGCGTTGACGATGTCAGCAAGCGGGTCGGTTCCGCGGCGGGCAATGGACTGCGCATGGGGAGGAATGGGCACGAGCGCCACGGGTTGGTCGGTGATCGCGGTGATAGCCCGGGCAAGCAGGATTCCGAGCATCGGGGTGAGTGCATTCCAGCCGCGTTCCTTGTGCGCGAGGATCACGTTCCGGCCGATGCCCGAATACGCAGCACTCGCACGTGCCGAGGCTCCGTCGGGCAGAGTCTGTTCCATCGTTTCGCGCGTGAGCCATGACCAGCATGAGTCGCAGAGCACGGTGCCCGCCGTATCGCAGCCGGCGCATGCCCGCGCGAGAACGAGATCGGCGACATCATCGCGGAGTGTGCGCCAGTCGAGCATGGGTGCAGACTTGCACGGCTGCGACTCTTCGCGGGTGGGGTGCGCGTCGTCGGTGGACGCAATTGCGCCCTGGGGACATCAGCCGGGAATCCGAGTCAGGCCGAGCCCGACTCCGCGTACGACAGCGTCAGTACGCGAGCGCGCATGAAGCTTCTCGAGCAGTGCGCGCACGTGGTTCGTCTCCGTGTTCTCGCTGATGCCCAGCGAGCTCGAGATAGCCCGGTTCGGCTCGCCCGCGGCCAGCAAATCGAGGACCTGCTGCTCGCGCCGCGTCAGGGCGACAGTCGGTGTCTTCACTCGAGAGGCAGGTGACGCCGATGTCGATACTGATGTCGTTGTTGATGCCGATGTTGATGCCGATGTTGATGCCGATGCCGATGCCAGGTCGCTCGCGAGCAGCTCGCCGTGCCAGCTGTCGACACGAGTCCCTCGCTGGGCCAGGCCCAGCCGGTGGGTATCAGCGTGGATGCGGAAGCCGACCCGCTCGGCCAGGGCGCGACTGGCCACGTTCCCGGCGAATGCCTTCCAGGTGATCACCTCAAGACCCCACTGGTGCAGGGCCCAGGTCGAGGCCAACCGGATGGCGGCCGTGCCGACGCCGCGCCCGCGGTGCTCGGCGGCAATCATGTAGCCGATCTCGGCGGCTCCCTGGCCATCGGGGCGTAGGTCAACAGTGCCGATCCATCGGTTGTCGGCCTCGGTGATCACCCAGGTGGGGTTGCGCCACCACTGGGCAGGGGTGAGCCGGTCATTGAGGAAGGTCCGGGCATCGGAGATGTCATAAGGGCTGGGCACTGAGGTCCAACGGATGATCTCGGGATCCTGGCAGCCCTCCAGAATGTCGAAGGCATCCGAGGAGGCCGGCGGCCGCAGGGTCAGGCGCCCGTCGCTGAGGATGGGCGGGGTCTCAGGCGGCACGTTGGCAGTCTGGCATGACCAACTACGATGGGGCAGGGCCGAGTGAGGCCCGGCCCGCACGTGTCGTTCGTCACTTCGCCGGGTACGCCACCTGAAAGGGCTCAACACCGTGGGCATGTTCGACAAGATCCTCCGCGCTGGCGAGGGCAAGACCCTCCGCAAGCTCGAGGCCATCAAGGACGCCGTCAACTCCCTGGAGTCCGAGTACACGAGCATGACGGACGAGGAGCTGCGTGCCCTCACCGACGAGTACAAGAAGCGCTACGAGGGCGGCGAGTCCCTCGACGACCTCATGCCGGAGGCCTTCGCCACCGTGCGCGAGGCGTCGCGCCGCACCCTCGGCCAGCGTCATTACGACGTCCAGATCATGGGCGGCGCCGCACTTCACCTCGGCAACATCGCCGAGATGCGAACTGGTGAGGGCAAGACCCTCGTCGCCACCCTGCCCTCGTACCTGAACGCGATCTCCGGCAAGGGCGTCCATGTCGTGACCGTCAACGACTATCTCGCCGAGCGTGACTCCGAGTGGATGGGCCGAGTTCACCGCTTCCTCGGGCTCAGTGTCGGCGTGATCCTC
>JBPCSY010000176.1:0-3165 GCA_051006695.1 Candidatus Nanopelagicales bacterium | reverse complement strand
ATTCGGAACGATCGCTGATGAGGATGACTACGTCGAGCCGATTTCCGAGCCCGAACCCGAGCTCGAGGTCGACATGCTCGAAGAGGTGATCGGGGCCGCGGCAGAGGAGTCGAATTTCTCTCTGGAATCCAGGGCGCCTCAGTCACTTGATGCCGAGGAAGTCCACGTCACGATCGCACTCGCTCATGAAGTGGAGCGCACGGTCGAGTGCTCGGAATGCGGTCGCATGAATGTCGACGGGCATAGATTCTGCGATCTCTGTGGCGCGGTCCTCGGAAACGCGAAGGTTGCGCCGTGGGTGGTGCCGGTGATCGAGGAAGAGTCGACCGAGGAGTCGGGCGGAGAGCTCACCGAAGAGGGTAAGCGCAAGCAACGCAGACGAGCTTCGAAGGAGAAGAAGAAGCGCATGAGCGGAAGCTGGCGCAATCCGCTGATCTTCCTCACCGTTCTCGGCCTGCTCTTGTCGAGCTTCGCTTTCGCCTTCTTCGGTCCTGGCGCATTTCGTTTCCGTTTCGGCATGACCAGAGCCATTCAGATGGTCACCCAATTCGTTGATCCTTACAGCGGGAAGTCGGCCCGGATCACGGAAGTATCAGCGACATCGAGTCTTCCAGGAACATCACCAACCGAGGCCGGCTATTCAGATGCGCGCACGTTCTGGGCATCTGCGCCCTCAGAAGGATTCGGGGTGGGCACAAGCCTTACCTATACCTTTGATTCCACTGTCGAAATCAACCGAATGGTGATCTTCCCCGGCATTCAGAGCGCGCAGTTCGATGTGCGTGCGCTCGCCGCGCCGCGAACCGTCACCCTGTCATTCGATGACGGGGTGAAGACGACAGTGCAGCTGGACCCTCTCGAGTCACCCTCTGACTATCGGCAGTTGGTCAAGTTCGATCATCACCTCACCTCGAAGGTCACCATGACTATCGATGCCGTGTATCCACCTCGTGGAGTGCCATCGAGTGGCATCGGCTCCGTTGCAATCAGCGGCACGGAGTTTCTCGAGGTGCCCGCAGTACCGGAGTTCTTTGGCTTCCAACAGTGAATCATCAAGCCGAAGTTGCCCACGGTTCAGTGACCGAGCCTCGGCTAGGGGGCAGATGCACTCGGTGACGGCGACGGGTCAACCGAGCCGCTCGACTCCGGTGCCGGATCAATTCCGGGCAATGTCTTCACGCAGAATTTCTTCGTGTACTTCGAGCTCGCATCTGCCGCATTCGCGCGCATCCGGAAGCAGTACTTGGTATCGGGGTTGAGCCCGGTGACCTCGACTGCAGTGTCGGGAGCCTTCGGCTCCGGCGAGACATCGGACCAACCGGTGAAGATCTTGCGCTGCACCGACCAGCCAGTGAGGGTCTTGGCAGGATCACACACCTTCACGGTCTCTGCCAGGGGGTCCTCAGAAGCGGCGGGTACCGGCGTCGCCTCGGGATCCGGTGCCACCCACCCCTTTGGCGGGTTCGTGGCGGGCTTCCAGAGCACCGCAACCGCTGAAGTCGAGACGGCACGCGCGTCGGTCTTGATCGGAGGGCACGGAGGGATAGCGGCGGGGGCCGCGTCTGCTCCACCAGCGCCTCCGGCCGCACTCGGCACATTCCCGTTCGCGTCAAGACCGGTCTCCGGATCGACCCACGTGGGATCGATGATCTCCACGCAGCTCTCGGGGCTGTACAACGACTGTGTCTCGCCCACCTTGGCGGCAATGCGATAGCACGCCTCTCCCGGGTTCACCTTCTCGACTACGAAACGGGTAGTGCCGGCGTCGACTGTCGCAATCTCCGTGCAGCCTTGGCACACAGGTGAGGGCAGAAGATCATCTGCTGTCAGTGGCTCCGCGGAGTCTGACGGGACCAGCTCAGGAAAGTCCGTGGCCTCGTCGCCGGTGAATGGAATCTCACCGGAGACAGAAGGAGATGGCGTGGGTGTTGGGTTCGATGTCGTGGTCAGCGAGTCTCCGCCTTCAGTCACGAAAGCCGCGGAGCGGAACGTCGCCGTGGTTTCGGCAGCGACAGGAGCAACGGGGGCCGGAACCTGCACGTTGATCGTCGGGGTAGGGCTGGGCACGGGATCACCAGCGGCACCCACTGCATAGATCGTGTACTGCGAAGCGCCGGGTGACTGTTCCCACGTAAGCACCGGCTGATTGAGATCATTGACCATCGCACTGAAATTCGCCGGGACCGGAGGAGCCCCGGTGACCGTGGGCGGAGTGTCATCGAGCCAGCGCGATACGAAGAACGCGGCGATCAGCGCGATGATCGCGTACAGGAACATGAGCCGCCCGAAGAGGCCGAGCCGAAGGCGGATGAAAGGCTTGTGGAGAATGTTCAAGCGAAGCTCGGACGACGGCGTCTCGAGAATCGGGAAGTCGATATCGACATTGCGCACCGGAGTCACCTTGATCTCCACCGTGCGCGTGTCATTAGATGAGCCGAAGATCCGCGGAGCCATGCGTGTCTTGATCGGGATCCAGGTGGACTCGCCAGGAGCGAGAGTCACTGAAGTGAGCTCGAGAAGCACCTTCATGTAGCCCTCGGGGTCGAAGGCCTCGATCGAATAGTCGACAGTGCTATTGCCCGTGTTGATGACCCGAATCTGCGAGTTCGCGCGCGTGCGGACAGCGAATGTAGTGCGGGCGATGTCTGTGCCGAAACGGTAGAACGGCGCGACACTCACGAGCAGTTCTGCAGCGGCGGTGCACTCGCGCGACACCTGCGACATCGCGCGGATGCCGACGACGTAGTCACCGGCGACCACAGTGGAAGACGTGGGCGGCCGGAAGGAGATGCTCGCCTGGCCCTCCTCGCCTGGGAAGAGAGAGAGAACACTCGGCGTGACATCAACCCACGGTTACGCCGGCCCGATGGGCGTGACGTCATAGCTCTCAACAATGGCGCTGACATTGCGCACGGTCACGGTGGTGGAATACAGCTGCCCAGGATCAACGAAGGCATGGTCCTCACGTAGATGGACCACGGGTGACACGCGAATAGCCGTGTCAGCTAGCGGTTCGACAGGGAAGTCGGTCGTCATGTCACTCGTAACCGTCGGGCAACCCCACCGCGGGGAAGCGCTGCCGACATGCTAGGTGTGGCCAAAGTGAAAAGACTGTATTGATGGGGCCAAAAAATACTTGTGTTGCGCAAGTGATCTCGGGGGGTG
>JBPCSY010000175.1:0-3015 GCA_051006695.1 Candidatus Nanopelagicales bacterium | reverse complement strand
GCGAGCCGTGCCTGATCGTGGATCCCGGGCAGGACTCCATCGATGGAGTCATGGAGATCGTGCGCGAGAACCGACTTGCTCCTGCCGCCGTCTTGCTGACCCACGGGCATATTGATCACATCTGGTGCGTGGCACCGGTGTCCGACAGCTTCGGGATTCCCGCCTTCATCCATACTGATGATCGCTACCGTCTCGAGGATCCCGCAGGCAACTCGATGTTCGCATCACGCGAGAAGCTGCTCACGATGACCAAGGGGGCTCTCGAACTGACCGAGCCCGATGACGTTCGGCTATTCGACGTGTCGACACCACTGGACATCGCCGGAATCGAGCTCAGCGTTCGGCATGCTCCCGGTCACACCGAAGGCTCCGTGGTCTTCGAACGTGCGTCGAGCGGTGACGTCCCACCGATCATGTGGAGCGGCGATGTGCTCTTCGCCGGGTCGATCGGACGCACCGATTTGCCAGGCGGAGATCCCGAGGCAATGCGGTCCAGCCTGCGCTCGGTGATCTGGCCGGCGCCCGATGAGATGGTCGTTCTTCCCGGCCACGGTCAGCAGACGACGATCGCGACAGAGCGAGCCTCCAACCCCTATCTGCGAGAGTTCGCCGGCGGAAGTTCACCGGCTATGCCGACGAGGGGAATGTAGGCATGACGACGTTCACCGCCCCGAAGGGCGTACCTGAGTACTTCCCGCCGCGTTCACGGGCATTCGTCGACGTGCGTGCGCACCTGGCTCGACCGGCCGAGCTCGCGGGCTATTCGTATATCGAGCTGCCCGTTTTCGAGGACACTGCACTCTATGTACGCGGCGTCGGGGAGTCGACCGACGTCGTATCAAAGGAGATGTACACCTTCGAGGATCGTGGGAGACGCAGCATCACCTTGCGGCCCGAGGGCACGGCAGGGGTGATGCGCTCGGTGGTCGAGAACCGACTCGACAAGGGTCAGCTACCCGTGAAGCTCTGGTACTCAGGTCCCTTCTTTCGTGCAGAGCGGCCGCAGCATGGTCGGTACCGACAGCTGCAGCAGGTGGGAGTCGAGGCAATTGGCTCCGACGATCCGGCACTCGATGCCGAGGTGATCGCCATCGGTGACGAGGCCTTCCGTTCACTTGGCCTCACGCAGTACTCACTGCACCTGACATCCCTCGGATGCGCAGAGTGCCGTCCGCCCTATCGCGAGCTCCTGCAGACGTACTTGGCTGGGCTTGATCTCGACGAGGCCACCCGTGAACGCGCTGTGATCAATCCCTTGCGTGTTCTCGACGACAAGCGCGAGGTCGTGCAGTCGCAACTCGCCGAGGCCCCGCTGATGGTCCACCATCTCTGTGACGCCTGTGTCGCTCACTACGACGCGGTACGGGAGTACCTGCGTGCCATGAGCGTGCAGTGGGTAGAGGCTCCTCGCATGGTGCGCGGACTCGATTACTACACGCGCACGACATTCGAGTTCACCCACGACCTGCTCGGTGCTCAGTCCGGGATTGGCGGAGGTGGTCGCTATGACGGGCTGATGGCCTCAGTGGGTGGTGATGATCTGTCAGGCATCGGCTTCGGACTCGGTACCGATCGCACACTTCTTGCCTGCGAAGCCGAGGGTCTCAAGCCGGGCTCAGCGCCTCATCTCGATGTCTTCCTCATTCCGATTGGCCGAGCTGCCAAGGCGCGACTCGTGTCACTTGGTGCGGCACTCCGCTCGGCGGGTGTTCGCAGTGACCTCGCCTACGGTGACAGAGGGCTCAAGGGAGCCATGAAGGCCGCCGACCGCAGCGGAGCGCCATTGGTCATCGTCGTGGGGGACGACGAGGTTGAGTCGAATCTTGCCCAGGTGAAGACCATGGCCAGTGGAGACCAATCCAGTGTCGCCTGGCCCGACCTCATTACCTTTATCTCCTCAGCTATCGAAAGGGACCTCACGTGATCCGCTCCATCGAAGCCGGTGCGCTTCGCATGTCGAACGCCGGCGAGACCGTCACCTTGGCAGGCTGGGTGGCCAGTCGTCGTGATCACGGCGGTGTCGCATTCCTCGATGTGCGTGACGCCTCGGGCATCGTGCAAGTGGTCGTCCATGACCCCGCGGTGGCACATGAACTGCGTGATGAGTACTGCCTGCGCATCGTCGGTACGGTCTCGAAGCGCCCCGAGGGCAACCAGAATCCGGATCTTCCCACCGGGGAGGTCGAGGTGGAGGCGACCGAGGTCGAGATCCTCTCCGTCTCGGCTCCTCTGCCCTTCCCGATTGATGATCGCATCAACGTGGGGGAGGAAACGCGCCTTAAGTACCGCTACCTCGACCTTCGTCGTGCGTCCGCCGGTGCGGCATTGCGCATGCGTTCGAAGGTCAATCAGATCGCTCGTGACGTCCTGCTCGAGCGCGACTTCGTCGAAATCGAGACTCCAACCCTTACCCGCTCGACCCCTGAAGGTGCGCGCGACTTCCTGGTGCCGGTGCGTCTGCAGCCCGGTCACTGGTACGCCCTGCCCCAATCACCCCAGTTGTTCAAGCAACTGCTCATGGTTGCGGGTATGGAGAGGTATTTCCAGATTGCCCGGTGCTATCGCGACGAGGATTTCCGTGCCGATCGCCAGCCGGAGTTCACTCAGTTGGACATCGAGATGTCCTTCGTCGAGCAGGATGACGTCATCGAAGTCGGAGAAGCCGTGGTGCGTGCATTGTGGAAGGGCGTTCTCGACTACGAGATCGGCGAAATCCCGCGCATGACATATGCGGAGGCGATGCGCCTCTATGGCAGCGACAAGCCGGATCTTCGATTCGGGCTTCCGTTGACTGACCTCACCTCGTACTTCGCGAGCACGGAGTTCCGGGTCTTTCAGGCTGAGTACGTGGGAGCGGTGGTCATGCCCGGTGGTGCTGATCAGCCTCGCCGAGCTTTTGATGCCTGGCAGGAGTGGGCCAAGCAGCGCGGTGCGAAGGGCCTCGCTTACGTGACGATCGCCGAAGACGGCACGTTGGGCGGCCCGGTTGCCAAGAACCTGACCGATGTCGAGCGT
>JBPCSY010000174.1:0-8803 GCA_051006695.1 Candidatus Nanopelagicales bacterium | reverse complement strand
TCTGCTGGCAGACGTGCCGCCGCATCACGGTTCCTGACGCTCCTTCAGCAGATCGCGAATCTCCATCAGTAGCTTCACGTCGGCGGGGGTCGCGTCGACAGCACCCATTCCGCGGCGCTCGCGGTACTTATTCATGGGGAGCACGAATACGAAGTAGATCACCGTCAGCGTGACGACAAAGGTGATCAGGCCGTTGAGCAGCATCGTGAAATCGATGATCTGGCCACGGATCTCAAGGGTGCCGGCATTGATGCCGCCGCCGAGGAAGATGCCCACGATGGGTGAAATCAGGCCCTTGCTGAAGGCAGCGACTAGCGCCGCGAAGGCGGCGCCGACGACGAAGCCGACCGAGAGGTCGATGACGTTGCCTCGAAGGACGAACGTGCGAAAGCCCTTGAGCATGGATCCTCTTCCCGTTGTGCCTAGTGATCGGGCGGGCGGATGATCACCGTGAGGGTGCCGCGCGCCGGTGCACTAGCCAACCGAAGTGCCGAGGCTTCGTCAACTGCGAGGGTGATGGCGGCGTCACTCGTGCCGAAACCACCGCTCGAGCCGGCCCGGAGAACCCGGGCGCTTTCGGCGACGATCGAACTGAATCCATCATCGCTGACAGAGACGACCGACACGCGATCTCCTG
Organism: Candidatus Nanopelagicales bacterium; assembly: GCA_051006695.1. Lineage (GTDB taxonomy): Bacteria > Actinomycetota > Actinomycetes > S36-B12 > S36-B12 > CAIKZY01. The sequence goes on along the minus strand of JBPCSY010000174.1, from coordinate 8,166 downwards.
AGTGCACGGCGTCGGCAGCGGCGCGACTCTCGAGGGTGATCGCCATCGCGACTTCGTCCGGAGCAAGGGACATGCCTCCCTCGCTCACGGGTGTGGAACTGCCACGGGGGATCGTGCTCACGATGATCAGGGTCGAAATGCCGGCGAGTGCCGCGGCGACGATACGACGATGCCGGCGTAGTAGGCGGGAGAGTTCACCGCGGGTCAGTGATGCGAGCACCAGGTGAGGTTAGGGAGCTTTCATGACAGCCGAAAGCGGCTGTCCACAGATCAACTACTGGTGCTCGACGGAGTCGAAGTGCTGGGAGCGGGTGCGCTCGGTGCAGGTGTGCTGCTCGAGGTGGACGAGGTGCTGCTGCTCGATGACGAGCTCGAGCTGCTGGTGTTCGACTTCTTGTCTCGCGAGTCATTTCGGTAGAACCCGGAACCCTTGAATACGACGCCGACGTTGCCGAATTGCTTGCGCAGGGATTCCTGACCGCAGGACGGGCAGGTGGTCAGGGTCGGATCCGACATCGACTGAACGATCTCGTGGTTGCTCTCGCAGTTCGAGCACGCGTATTCGTAGGTAGGCACATTTCCTCCTGGCCGGATCTAGCACTCGTGAGTGCTGAGTGCTAATTCTGCCCTCAGGTCAGTCGATTCGTCCAATCGGCGCAGCGTCCCCGTACCCTTCGTGCGTGATCACCCCGAGAGTGCTGGCGTGGATTGCCCTCGGGGGAATCCTGGGCTCGCTCGCCCGCTTCGGTTTCTCGATGCTGTTGAATACCGATACGGTGGGCGGATTTCCCACCGGCACCCTGATCATCAACATTGTTGGCTGCCTGGCAATCGGCATGATCGTCCCGGTTCTTGCCGGGCACCCACGCGAGGAGCGTCTGCGTCCCTTCATCGTCACGGGCGTGCTGGGTGGCTTCACCACGTTCTCGGCCTTCGCGATCGAGGCCGGCGTGATGCTCGATTCCGGTGATATCGGACTCGCATCCGTGTACATCAGCCTGACCCTCCTCCTTGGTCTCATCGCCGTGCCGATCGGCGTGCGCCTGACGCGAAGGCTTGCCCGATGATCGAGATCCTGGCCATTGCGCTTGGCGCCGCAATCGGAGCACCATCGCGATTCATTCTCGATCGGTGGATGGTCGGTCACGCACCGACGAAGCGATTCCCCTGGAGCCTGCTCTTGGTGAACGTGCTCGGCTCGGCCCTGGCCGGTGCCGCGTTCGCCGTGACCACCGGAAACCTTCGTGTCTTCCTGCTCGTCGGACTCTGCGGCTCGCTCACGACGTTCTCGGGCTTCGGCTGGGAGATGCATCAGCTGTGGGCTCGGTCGCGATCGACATTCGTGATCGCGCTTCTCGTGATGACCGCCGCGTGCATCGCGGCATTCCTCGTGTTCTACCTGGCTCTCAGAAACTGAGAATTCGCTCCGGCGTGATTGCGTGATCGAGTCGGCAGTCGTGCGCCTCCAACGGCAGCTCAGCGAGTACCTCGTCGTCGAAGATCAGGCCAATGCGCACCGGCCCGCCATCTGAGTGCAACGGCACGCCTTGAAGTGCGCGGTCGTAGAAACCGCCTCCCTGGCCGAGTCGAGAACCATCGGATGCCACGGCGAGGGCCGGAAGCACGATCGCATCGCAGTCGCTCAGTGCGTGAGTGATGCTCACGCTCGCAGGCTCCTGCATCCCCAGTGCGCTGGAGGTGAAAGTAGTCACGTCGGTCAACTCAACCCAGGCGAGTGCGTCACCCTCGACGCGGGGAAGGAGGACACGAATATTCCGTTGGCGCAGGAGATCGATCAGCGCTGATGTACCCGGCTCTGACCTCATCGAGAGGTAGCACGCGACGGTCGACGCGTCGGCGAGGAGAGGAAGCGCTCGCGCGGCGATACTCCCGGCTGCATGAGCACGGTCGTCATCACCACGTGCCTGTCGAGCGGCCCGGATATTCCCTCGGAGGGCCGCCTTGGCGGCCGTCGGGCTGAGGTCAGCGGTTGTCACGGGTCCATCGTGCCCGATCCTCTATCGTCAGACCATGGACAAGGGGAACACGTGGGGCACGCCCGTGCGCAAGGCCGTCGTTCCCGCTGCCGGACTCGGCACACGCTTCCTGCCGGCGACGAAGGCCACGCCCAAGGAGATGCTGCCTGTCGTCGACAAGCCGGCCATTCAGTACGTGGTCGAGGAAGCTGTTGCCGCCGGCCTCGATGACGTCCTGTTCATTACCGGCCGCAGCAAGCGCCCGCTCGAAGACCACTTCGATCGCAATTTCGAGCTCGAAGAGGTACTGCGGGCCAAGGGTGACACCGAACGACTCGAGATGGTCGAGCACTCCACTGACCTCGCGACCATTCATTACGTCCGCCAGGGCGACCCACTCGGTCTGGGTCATGCGGTGCTCATGGCCGCGGGTCATGTCGGCAATGAGCCCTTCGCAGTACTTCTGGGCGATGACCTCATCGATCCGCGTGACCCGATCCTGCCGCGCATGGCGGCGATCCGTGCCGAGTTCGGCGGCTCGGTCGTCTGCCTGATGGAGGTGCCGCGCGAGAGCATCTCGCTCTACGGCTGTCCCGCGATCGAGCGCACCGATGCAGACGACGTGGTGCTGATCACCGACCTGGTCGAGAAGCCTGATGTTGCCGATGCGCCGAGTTCCTACGCAGTGATCGGTCGTTATCTTCTCGATCCCGCTGTCTTCGACGTCATTCGCGAGACGAAACCAGGCCGTGGTGGCGAGATTCAGCTCACTGACGCGTTGCGCACACTTGCATCTATGCCGGCAGATCAAGGTGGCGGAGTTCGTGGTGTCGTGTTCTCCGGTCGTCGTTACGACACCGGCGATCGAATCTCGTACCTGCAGGCCGTGATCACCCTCGCTGTCGAGCGTGAGGATCTCGGCCCCGAGCTGCGCGCATGGCTGACGGAATTCGTCGCAGGGCTCAAGTGATCGGTTGGCCTGTCACCCTCGTTGATGGCGATATTCGCTTGCGGCCATTGCGAATTCGCGACACCCGCGCATGGCGTGACGTGCGAGCGCGCAATAGCGGATGGCTCACTCAGTGGGATGCCACCCTTCCTCCTGAAGGAGCCTTCGACGGCGAGGCGCCACCCACCTTCGGCTCGATGGTGCGACGCATGAATCGGGAAGCACGTGCAGGGCGCATGCTGCCGTGGGCACTCGAGGTCGACGGTGAGTTTCGCGGTCAGGTCACCGTCGGTGGCATCGCCATGGGCTCGTTACGCGGTGGGTACATCGGCTACTGGATCGATCAGGAAGTCGCCGGTCGAGGAATCATGACAACCGCTGTCGCGATGGCATGTGATTACCTGATCGGCGAATGCGGGCTTCATCGCATCGAGATCAACATCCGCCCGGAGAACGCGCCTTCGCGTCGTGTGGCCGAGAAACTCGGTCTGCGCAACGAGGGAATTCGCGCTGATTACCTGCACATCAACGGGCAATGGTGCGACCACGTCTCGTACGTCCTGCTAGCCGGAGATCAGCCCGAGGGAGTGCTCCAACGGCTCAGAAGTCAGCAACTTTCCCAGTAGTCACACGCGACACGCCGAAGGTGCCCCACATCGCACCTACACGCTGTCCCCTATACGGGCCTCTAACGTACGAGGCGTGACGGGCCTTATCTACATCGTGATCATCGCGCTGTGGGCTGCTGTCCTGATCCCGATGTGGCTTCGGCGTCACGACCAGATCAGCGAAGTCCGGTCCACTGCCCGCTTCGAGAACTCGATGGCCCGACTCGGCAACCACGACGAGATGCGCCGGAACCGCGGGGGACGCGATCACATGAACCTGACCCACTCGATGAGCCCGTCTGCCAAGCGCCGCGCGATCATCCTCGCCTCGCTCACCGGTCTGACGGCACTCACCCTGTTCCTTGCCATGGTCTCGGTGGCCCCCAAGTGGATGCCCCTTCTCTTCGGCCTGCTCACGGCCGCGTTCATGGTGGCCAGCGCGATGACCGCATCGGCCCGTACGCAGGCGGCCCCGGCCCGCGTGCGCCGCACCTCACCTTCCTCGCGCAGTGAGCGCACCGCAGTGTCCGCCACGGCTCAGGTTGCGGTCGAGGACGACTGGGAGACCTGGAACGCCTGGGACGACGAGGACGAGGCCTGGGAGGCCGTGCCCACCACTTTGCCGACCTATGTCACGGCGCCGCGCGCCTCGCAGGTGCCGCGACCGATCGACAAGGCTCGCCCGGGTGAGTGGACAGGCAGCGCCATGGTCGAGGCCGCCCAGGAGATGCGCGATGCTTCCGCAGCTCAGGCAGCCGAGATCGCAGCCGTTGCTGCCGCATACGACGACATCACCGCGGAGATCCCGGCAGTCTCGGCCGATTACGACCGCCGCGCCGTCAACCAGTAGGTCAGCCGCCCCTCGACCCGATCGGGTCACTTGCTAGTCTCTAGCCTCGCAAGGGGCTGTGGCGCAGTTGGTAGCGCGTCTCGTTCGCAATGAGAAGGCCAGGGGTTCGAATCCCCTCAGCTCCACCATGACAAAGGACCGCCCTTCGGGGTGGTCTTTGTCATGTAGGGACGGTTCCCCTCAGCTCCACGGTCACCAGCGCCAGGCGCTTACATTCGTCTCACCTCCCGGACATGCCCGATTCGACATCCCGTGTGACACTCGAGGTACCGCACTACGCGGTGCACGAGTGAAGGGAAATGTCGTGAGAGTTCGCAGAAGCACAGCGCTTGCCGGAGGGCTCATTCTCGGAGCAGCACTCGTGACGACAACCGCATGCGGAAGCTCGAGCATGGTGCCCGAATCCCTGTCCTCTGCCGTGTCGAATCAGATCGAGGCTGTCACCAATGAGCTGATTCCCGATGATGCGATGTTCCTGGAGATGATGATCCCGCACCATGAGCAGGCGGTCGAGATGTCGAATCTCGCGAAGACGAATGGTGCGAGCCCCGAGGTACTCGCACTTGCCACATCCATCGCCAACTCTCAGGGCCCGGAGATCACCCAGATGCAAGGTCTGCTCGAAGCTGCCGGGGCGCTGGGCGAGATGGGTCAGCACATGGGTCACATGGACGGACTCCTCAGCGAGGAGCAGATGTCCGAGCTGAAGGCTGCTCAGGGCGCCGACTTCGATCGCCTCTACCTCGAGGGAATGATCATGCATCATGAGGGAGCCGTGACCATGGCCCAGAATGCCATCGACAGTGGCGGCAACGCTGCGGTCATCGCCCTTGCCAAGCAGCAGGTCGCCGTTCAGACGGCCGAGATCGCGCAAATGAAGCAGATGCTCGGGCAGTAACCGCTAGATCCAGGTCGGCATCCACATGCGCAGATTCCACTGCTCATACGGGATGACCTGACCTGTCCAGATCGGGTAGAACCACCAGGCGCAGAGCACGACAAGAAGTACCAGGACGCCGACGGCAATCGCACCCCAGCGCCGTCGGCGTTCCGGTGCATCCGAGGGCCCGAGGATCGAGCCGCAGGTCATGGCCAGTGCCATGACCACGAAGGGCACGTAGACCACCGTGTAGAAGGTGAAGATCGTGCGATTGAGATAGAGCATCCACGGCAGCCAACCGGCGGCGATACCGACGAGCACCGCGCCGGAACGCCAGTCACGTCGAGCAGTCCAGCGCCAGACCTGGTGAACGATCGCGCCGATCGCGGCCCACCAGATGATCGGGTTGCCCAGTGCGAGAACCTCAGCGGCGCAGTTGTCAGTCGGGCAGCCCTGTGACCCGTCCTTGATTGAATTCCAGTAGAACGACGTCGGGCGAGACTGGAATGGCCACGAGAGCGGATTGCTGGCGTAGGAGTGCGCTGACGTCAGATTGACATGGAAGTTCCACGCTTCTGCGTGGTAGTGCCACAGCGATCTCAATGCCGCCGGGATGATCGACGGATCCTGCGTTGCTGCCCAGTTCCGGTCGTAGCCACCATCGGTGATCAGCCATCCTGACCAACTCAGGACGTAGACGACGATCGCGATCGCGACCATGACGACCGCGGTCAGCGGTGTCTCGCGCAGGAAGGTCGCGCGCCACGGTTGCTGCACGCCAATCGAGCGACGGGTCGAGATATCCCAGACCAAGGTCATGATGACGAAGAAGACGATGAACCAGATGCCTGACCACTTCACTGCGCACGCTAGGCCGAGGGCTACCGCTGCAGCCCAGCGGAAGGGTCGGTAGCCGAATCGTGGGCCGTACTTCGTGGCGGCGGCCTCGATACCGTTCGCCTCCACGAATTCGGCCATCTTCCTGCGCGTGCGATCGCGATCGATGAGGAGCAGTCCGAATGCCACCAGCACCCAGAACCCGAGAATCATGTCGAGCAGGCCGGTGCGACTCATTACTAGATGAATGCCGTCCAGCGCGAGGAACAGGCCGGCGAGTGTGCCGATCAGGTCAGAGCGTGTCAGTCGACGCGTGATGCGTGCCGTGATGACGATCGCGATGATGCCCAGCACGCAGACCGCGATGCGCCATCCGAATGGAGTGCCGCCGAAGAGGTACTCGCCGGCGGCAATGGTCCACTTGCCCAGTGGAGGGTGAACGACAAAGGCCGGCTCGGGCTTGAAGATGTCGAGGAGGCGCCAGTTGCCATCACTGGCGAGCAAGGTCTCATTCGCCCCGTCGACCATCGCGCGCTCGTAGCCGAAACGCAGGAGGGAGAGGGCGTCCTTCGGGTAGTAGGTCTCGTCGAAGGCGATGGCGTGGGGAGTGCCGAGATTCCACAGGCGCAGGATTCCGCCGATGAAGGCGACGACCAGCGGGCCGATCCAGCCGCGGATGCCATGCGAGGGCATCGGGGGCACGAGCCTGCGGGTCAGCGAGGCCACATCGCGCGTGTCGGTCACCGGCCCATCGTAGGCGGGGAGGTGGCTCGGGAACCTGACACAATGCGCGAGTGACCGAGCAGGGGCGAGTGGTGCTGGCGGCGACGCCCCTAGGCAATATCGGCGATGCGCCGCCACGGCTTCTCGAGCTCCTCGCAACTGCTGACGTCATCGCGGCCGAGGACACCAGGCGACTACACCGACTGATGAATGACCTGGGGGTCACCCCGACCGGCCGCATCGTGTCGTACTTCGATGGCAATGAGATCGCCCGTACCGATTCACTGGTGCAAGCCGCGCTCGAGGGTTCGGTGATCGCTGTCGTCACCGATGCCGGCATGCCGTCGGTCAGCGATCCGGGCTATCGACTTGTCGCCGATGCGGTTGCTGCGGGCATCCACGTGACGATTGTCCCCGGTCCTTCCGCAGTGCTTGCCGCACTTGCTGTCTCCGGCCTACCGGTCGATCGCTTCTGCTTCGAGGGCTTCCTCCCGCGCAAGGGTGGAGAGCGCAGCACTCGTCTAGCGCAACTCGCCGCAGAACCGCGCACGATGGTCTTCTTCGAGGCACCTCATCGCATCGAGGCCACCCTGCGCGCGATGACCGAGAGCTTCGGGGCTTACAGAAGTGCTGCCGTCTGTCGTGAGCTCACGAAAACCTACGAAGAGATCAAGCGCGGCGGCCTCGGGGAGCTCGCCGACTGGGCGGCCGAAGGCGTGCGCGGAGAGATCACCGTCGTCGTGAGCGGGGCCAGTGAATTCGAGCAGCGCGAGGCCTCCGGATTGGTCACCGCCGATGACTGGGTGGCAGCGGTCGCAGCCCGTGAGACTGACGGTGAGGACCGCAAGGCAGCCATCGGCGCAGTGGCCAAGGAGGCTGGAGTGCCACGTCGTGAGGTGTACGCCGCAGTCGTCGCGGCGAAGGGCTCTGCCCCCGCGCCGTAAGATCAGCGCATGTCATCGTCCGAGAAGGCGTTCTACCTGACCACGCCTATCTATTACGTCAACGATGCCCCTCATATCGGGCATGCGTACACGACCACCGCGGGCGATGTGCTCACCCGCTGGCATCGCCAGCGCGGAGAAGAGGTCTGGTTCCTCACCGGCGTCGATGAGCACGGCACGAAGGTCGAGCGCGCCGCAGAGGCCGGCGGAGTGACCCCGCAAAAGTGGGTCGACCGTCTCGTGAGCACCGACTGGCTTCCGGTTCTCGAGACCGTCGATGCCGCAAATGACGACTTCATTCGCACCACCTCCTCGCGCCACATCGAGGGTGTGCAGCGCTTCTGGGAGGTGCTGCGCGAGAACGGCTACGTCTTTGCCGCACCGTATGAGGGCCCGTAC
>JBPCSY010000173.1:0-2831 GCA_051006695.1 Candidatus Nanopelagicales bacterium | reverse complement strand
GCGTTGCGGGTGGCGGCTGAGACGGATTGGGCGTCGATCTAGTCCGCTGTTGCCTGTGGATACTGACTTCGTGAACGTAATGAATTTCATTACGTTCGTGATATGTTCGAGTCGGTTGATTGGTCCTTCAGGGGTCAGTACATGCTTCTCCGCCATTGGGTTACCCCATCAATAGCGAACGATGCACTGGCTGACCCTGATCGGGTCGTGATCAATTCGGATTACAGCAGCGTGAGCGGCCGCAGTATGCGAGTGATCGGCTTCTCGAGAATCGCGGAGTCGCTCATCACAGTCATCGTCCTGATCGAGGGTGATGTCGCCTACGGAGTGAACGGATGGCAAGCGAATGAGAGGGACCAAAGGATCTACCTCGAAGGTGGCGACGATGAGCGCGCTTGAGAACCTGCTCGAAGTCGAGGCCCTAGCCGCAGAGGAAGCGGAGAAGTTAAGCGATCCGCTGGCACCTCTGCCTGACAATGTGGCTGTCGTGCGCGGGTCCTCGCGCACGAAGAATCTCCAGGTGCGCTTTAGTGAGGATGAGTTCGCAGAACTGCGCACTTATGCCGAACACCGAGGGCTTCCCATGTCGACAGTGGTCCGAATTCTTGTCCTGCGGGCGATTGCTCCGGTCGAGAGCCTGGAGTCAGCTTTGAATCAGCTTGAGGCGGATCTAGCCGCCATTCGCCGGGCTGCCTCACGTGCCTGAGACCACACAAGGCCCCCTCCACGAATGAGGGGGCCTTGCTATGTGGATTCGTGCGGCGACTGCCGCGGGGAACCGGTTAGAGGCTGCGGGCGAAGATCGCGTCGATCTCAGCCAGATCAGCGGGGGACACCGCGAGTGTGCGCTGTCGATCCCATTCCCGGTGAATCTGTCGACGGCGAGCACCTTCAGTGTCGAGGGGCTGGCGGTCGAACATTGATGAGAACACCTTGGCCAACGTGGTCATGGAGGATCACTCCTAATCGTTGCTTCATGGATTGATATTCGGTTGTGTGTTGAGGGGGTCGCCCTCGCTACATAACAATTCTGCATCATTTTGCGGGATAACGCAAGATCTTGCGTGGGTCTGTCGGGCAGATCACACGCCCGTTTTCTCCCCGGAAATCTGCTGAACATAGGGGTGTGCCACGATGACCAGGCACGCTTGAGGCCTCACGGGAAGGGTAGGCGCTTGTATCGGCACATCACCTTCTCCCCGAAGGTCTTCATCCCCCTCACCATGCTCTGCCGCGATAAGTGCGGCTACTGCACCTTTGCCCAGGCCCCGGCCCACCTGCCGGCCCCCTTCCTCTCACCCGAGGAGATCCTCGAGATTGCGCGGGCCGGTGCCGCCGCCGGCTGCCATGAGGCACTGTTCACCCTTGGTGAGGCACCCGAGGCACGGTACGAGGTGGCGGCCGATTGGCTGGCCGAGCGCGGCTATGCCTCAACGGTCGAGTACCTGGCCGCGATGTGCCAGCTCGTTCTCGACGAAACAGGCCTGCTGCCCCATGCCAATGCCGGTGCCCTGAGCAAGGACGACCTCGCGCTGCTGCGCCGGGTCTCGCCGAGCCAGGGGATGATGATCGAGTCGCTCAACCCCGATCTCGTTGCCCATCGCGGCGCCCCCGACAAGACCCCTGAGCGTCGCCTGGCCACGCTGCGCTGGGCAGGTGAGCTCGCGATTCCGTTCACCACGGGCATCCTGATCGGCATCGGGGAGTCGAAGCAGGACCGCATCGATGCCCTCGAGGCCATTGCGGCCTCGCACCGCGAGTTCGGTCACGTGCAAGAAGTCATCGTCCAGAACTTCGTGCCGAAACAGGGCACGCTGATGCGCAATGAGCCTGCCTGCTCAATCGACGAACTTCTCGAGACCATTCGCCTCGCGCGCGAGATCCTGCCCGCCGATGTCCACCTGCAGGCGCCGCCGAATCTCGTTGATGATCCGGGCTTGCTGATCGATGCGGGCATCGACGACTTCGGGGGAGTCTCGCCGGTCACCCTCGATCACGTGAACCCCGAGCGCCCGTGGCCTGAGATCGAGTCATTGCGCGCCATCGCCGAGTCGCGTGGCAAGGCTCTTGTGCCGCGCCTGACCATCCATCCTGAATTTGCCTCGAATCCGCGTAAGTGGCTCGACGAGAATGTGCGCTTCGCTGTTCTCGACCGTTCCGATGCCGCGTCCTTTGCGCGCGATGACGTCGGTGCGACCTTTCCCGAGAAGCACGAAGCAGCGGCCAATGTCGGCACCGGCGCTGAGGTCATCCAGGTGGGCCGTCGCTCGACCGCCTGGTACTCCGGCTCCGATCGCCTCCCGCCGATCCTGATTCCGGCCCCGGCCCCGGCGAAGGCCGAGGGTGCGGTGCGCGAGGTACTTGACGGCGTACGCGCCGGTCAGGTGCCCGATGTCGATCAGCTCGAGACTCTTTTTCGTGCTCGCGGAACTGAGGTTGCGTCAATCGCGCAGCTCGCCGATGAACTACGCAGTGCAGTCAATGGCGACGACGTCACCTTCGTGCGCAATCGCAACATCAATTACACCAACGTCTGCACCTTCAAGTGCGCCTTCTGCGGCTTCTCCAAGGGTCCGATGTCGCTGAACCTGCGCGGCAAGCCCTACCTGCTCACCAATGACGAGATCGCTGACCGCGTGCGCGAGGCCGATGCACTCGGAGCCACTGAGGTATGCCTGCAGGGCGGCATCCATCCGGACTTCGACGGCGAGTACTACCTCGATGTCTGCCGCGCGGTGAAGGCCGCGGTTCCCGACATTCACGTGCATGGCTTCACTGCCCTCGAGGTCACCGAGGGCGCGCGCCGTCTCGGCGAGCCGCTGCCCGAGTAC
>JBPCSY010000172.1:0-6375 GCA_051006695.1 Candidatus Nanopelagicales bacterium | reverse complement strand
CACTGCTGCAGTCCATCACGACATCAGACCTCAGCAACGAGGCCTTCCCCTTCCGCATGGCCAAGGAAATCGATCTCGGCTTCGCGCGCGCCCTCTGCATTCGCATCACCTATCTCGGCGAACTCGGCTACGAGCTCTACATCCCCGCCGAAATGGCAGGCCACGCCTACGAGCGCATCGCGGAAGCCGGCCAGAAGTTCGATATGAGGCACGTCGGCCTGAAATCACTTGCCAGCCTGCGCATGGAGAAGGGCTACCGCGATTACGGCCACGACATCGACAACACCGACTCCGTTCTCGAAGCCGGCCTCGGCTTCGCTGTCGCTCTCGACAAGCCCGACTTCATCGGCAAGGCGGCCGTCCAGGCGCATAAAGCTGAAGGCCCGTTACGCAAGCGACTCGTGCAGATCAAGCTCGATGATCCCGAGCCGATGATGTTTCACGCCGAGATCGTCCATCGCAACGGCATCGCCCTCGGCTATACGCGTGCCGCGAGCTACGGCCACACCCTCGGCGCCGCCGTCGGTCTCGCGATGATCGAGACCGATGAGCCCATCACCCAAGCGTTCCTCGATAACGGTCAATGGACGGTCAACATCGCCGGCAACATTCACTCGGCCACGGCATCGCTCAAGCCGATGTATGACCCCGCGAATGCGCGCATTCACTCGTAGTCCGTAGCTCGAATAGCTCGGCGGGCTAACACGCCTAACCGCGAGCTACCCCCTTCACTCAGCACGAATACGTGCATCGAATCTCCGCATGGTTGAAGAACAAGCACCACACAACCAAGAGGAGAAGACGATGAATACCTCGTCCAAGGAATCATCAGTTCGGCCTGTGACATCAACGCGTAAGAGGGCCTTCGTTGCAGGATTCACTGGTCTGAGCATCGCAGCTGCGGCAGGCGGGGTGCTGATACTGGCCAATCCGGCAAGCGCAGTTCCTGTCGCGAATAGCGTCTGTCACTCCACGGGAAATGGCGCCTACGTTCTCATCGAACCGATTGACGAGGGGGTGGTACATGGCCATTCGAGCCATAGCAATGACATCATTCCCGACTCTCGAAATTGGACCGCACCCAACATCGCGATCTGGAACAACAATTGCGTCGCTCTGATCCCGAGTCCGACCGCCACTCCATCTATCACTCCAACAGTGACACCTTCACCAAGCGTGACTCCTACGGTCACGACGACCAGCGGAGCGGAGCTCGTGTATCGAGTGACCGCACGCGAGACCATCAAGAAGAACAAGCTTCCGCTCGATAACTTGTTCGCGATTACCGGTTCGCCCCGACTGACACTGATCTCCTGTGCCGGCTATTACAGCGCCGACAACGGTGGGTATCAGGACAACATCGTGATTACGGCCGTGCCGGCCGCTAAGGCTTCGGCAGGTAGGTCCACGTCGTGAACACCACGGCCTGACCTGGCCCTTGCGGGAAATCGACTGTCCAGAGAGTCGCATCCTCGATCATGAATCGGGTGCCGTCCTTGGCGATGCGCTCCCCCGCGTAACCGCTGAGCACGCCAGAGCCCGCAGCATCCGTGAGCATCGAAGCCCGCTCTGCCTGATGCTCCAGCGGCGCCGAGAGTCGCGAAGGCATTCCGATGAGTTCACTGACGGGCATTCGCCAGAGATCTGCTGCTGCCTGATTGGCGTAGACGAAATGCGGATCATCGCCGCCATCGTGGCTGAGGATCACTGCGTTCAGCGTGAAAAGCGCCTCCGCGTCACCGCCGACTTCACCGGTTCGTTCGATGAGCTCAGTTCCAATGCGAGAAGCATGACTGTCGAGGATCGCCTGCACGATCACCGGATCGTTGATGTCGTGACCCATGAAAGCGGGCACTAGTCAGTGCCGGACTCCATGGCCGCGCGATCGAGTGCTTCCTCATCGGTGCCGTGCTCGCCTGCGGGCTGCGAGGCAATGGCGTTGGCGCCACCGGCCTTGAGGCTGCCCACGAGACGCTCCTGGCTCTCGAGCAGCTGGCCCTGAGATGCGTAGAGCTCGAGCTTCGAGCGAGTGTCAGCGATATCGAGATTGCGCATGGTGAGCTGGCCGATGCGATCGACAGGGCCGAATGCGGCATCCTCCGTGCGCTCCATGGAGAGGCGATCGGGGTGGTAGCTGAAGTTCGGGCCACGCGTATCGATGATCGAGTAGTCATCGCCACGGCGAAGTCGGACAACAACCTCACCGGTCACGGCGGAAGCGACCCAGCGCTGCAGTGACTCGCGCAACATGAGCGACTGCGGGTCGAGCCAGCGGCCTTCGTAGAGCAGGCGTCCGAGGCGACGGCCCTCAGCGTGGTAGTTCGCGATGGTGTCTTCGTTGTGAATGGCCGAGAGAAGTCGCTCATAGGCAATGAACAGCAGTGCCATGCCCGGCGCTTCATAAATGCCGCGGCTCTTGGCCTCGATGATGCGGTTCTCGATCTGGTCGGCCATACCGAGGCCGTGGCGTCCGCCGATCTTGTTCGCTTCGTCAACGAGAGCAACAGCGTCGGGGAACTCCTTGCCATTGATCGCGACGGGGCGACCCTGCACGAAGCGAATCGTGACGTCTTCGGAATCGATCGTGACCGAGGGATCCCAGAACTTCACGCCCATGATCGGGTCAACGGTTTCCATCGAGGTGTTCAGGTGCTCGAGGGTCTTGGCTTCGTGCGTGGCACCCCAGATGTTGGCGTCAGTCGAGTAAGCCTTCTCGGTGCTGTCGCGGTAGGGCAGGTTGTGAGCGACCAGCCACTCCGACATCTCCTTGCGACCGCCGAGCTCCTCGACGAAGTCAGCGTCGAGCCACGGCTTGTAGATGCGCAGTGAGGGGTTGGCCAGCAGGCCGTATCGGTAGAACCGCTCGATGTCATTGCCCTTGAATGTTGAGCCGTCACCCCAGATAGACACGCCGTCTTCCTGCATGGCGCGCACGAGCAGGGTGCCGGTCACGGCGCGGCCTAGCGGGGTGGTGTTGAAGTACTGCTTGCCGCCGGAGCGGATATGGAAGGCGCCGCAGGAAAGTGCGACGAGGCCCTCCTCGACCAGCGGACCGCGGCAGTCGATAAGGCGCGAGAGCTCAGCGCCGTAGGCGGTGGCACGACCAGGCACCGACTCGATGTCGGGCTCGTCGTACTGACCAAGGTCAGCGGTGTAGGTGAAGGGGATCGCGCCCTTGTGGCGCATCCAGGCCACGGCTACCGAGGTGTCGAGACCGCCCGAGAAGGCAATTCCGACGCGCTCGCCGACAGGGAGGGAGGTAAGTACTTTCGACACGACCTAAGCCTAGGGGCTGGCGGCCTGTGTCTCGTCGCTGGGACGCGGCGCCTCCGGCTCATCCCATCCCGACGTGACGAGAACGTGCGCGGCAATTTCTCCGAGCCAGGCAGCGTCGGCCTGCTCTTCTGCCTCAAAATCTAGAGGCTCACCGGTGGCCCACCCAGAAAATGGCTGCTCGCTCATGACACCAAGGATTCGTCATGTGTCGGGGCAAGGTCAAGGGAATCGCGACTCCAGCGCACCGGGCGCTGGCTCGGGAAGAAACAGGTGATCGCCGCTGCCGCGGCCAGCAAGATGTATGAGACAACTCCATCAATGATGAAGTGATTGCCCGTGACCACGACAACCCACAAGGTCGCCAGCGGGTAGAGCACCGCGAGCCAGCGCCATGGGCTGCGGGCCACCACGATGATAAAAAGGGCCACGGCCGCTGCCCAGCCGCAGTGCACCGAGGGCATCGCCGCGAACTGATTGGCGCCAGGGATGGCCTGGTAGACCGAGAGGCCCGTCAGCTGGGCCGTGTCGGCGATACCCAGCGAGGGCAGCAAGCGCGGTGGGGCCACCGGGATGAATTGGATCACCAGGCAAGCACCGGTAAGCAATGCCGTGGTGGTGCGGACGAAATTCCAGTCCCGGCGGTGGAAGACGAGCACCCAGATCAGAGTGATGATGAAGACGGGAATGTGCAGGCCGGCGTAGTAGGTGTCGGCGAGTTTCATCAGCCATTCGTGTCCGAGCACAGGCGCCTGGATCCACGCTTCACTCGGCCAGTACAGATTCTGCTGCAGCTCCGCGAGCCAGAGACCGGCTGCATCTGCCGTCGAGAAGTCGCCGAAGTCGAGTGAGCCGACGTATTGCCACAACGCGTAGAGAACCATGATCAGCGAGGTCTCGCGCATCATCCAGGCCACGTTCTTGCTGCGCGGGAACATACGCAGGATCAGCCAGAGCACGGCAGCAATTGCCGCCATCCACAGCGCATAGCGCCACGGGAGCCAGCCGATTCCAGTAACCATCAGGCAATTGTGCCCTCAGGGTGGCGCGGCTGCGATGAAGCCTACGCTAGCGGTGCTCGACCGACTTCCCGCCGTCGCGACCTCCACCGATGAGGATGTTCTGGCCGGTGACCCACCCGGCAGCCGGTGAGGCGAGATAGAGCACTCCGGCAGCCATATCCTCCGGCGTGCCCATGCGCCCGAGCGGCACGGTGGCGGCGAGCTTTGGCATGTCGGCATCGGTGAACTGGAGCACTCGGTAGAACGACTCGGTCGGCACCATGCCAGGAGAGATGGCGTTGACTCGGATTCCGGCGGACGCAAGCTCGGCGGCCATCGTCTGGGTCAGGTTGAGCAATGCGGCCTTCGACGCGGCATACGCAGCAGTGTTCGGCGCAGCTCGCATACCTGCCCCTGACGAGATGTTCACGATCGCACCACCGTTGGGCATGCGCAGGGCTGCTTCGCGCGAGCCGGCAGCAGCTGCAATGAGATTGAGCTCGAGCATGTCGCGCATCTGATCATCGGTCGTTACGGTCATCGGCTGCACATGCGCATCGTCAGTGCCGCCGGCGTTATTGATCCAGATATCGAGCCGCCCGTACTCGGCAATCGCCGCTTCGGCGAGTTCCTTTGGCATTCCCGGCTTCTTCAGGTCACCGGGCATCTCGAGGGCTCGGCGCCCGAGGGCCCGCACCTCCGCGGCCACGGCTGCGACCTCCTCTGCCCGGCGCGAGGTGATGACGACGTCCGCACCAGCTTCCGCGAGGGCAATGGTGATGGCGCGGCCGATGCCGCGGCCGGAGCCGGTGATGACGGCGACCTGACCGTCGACGCGGAAGAGATCAAGAATCGACATGGATGGAGTATTCCAGCGGGTGACCAACCCCGCATGAATTCATCTAGACAACCCGCGAAATCCCGGGCTGACGCTGTGTAGGTTAGGAGCCCCCAAGGGAAGGAACCGTATGAGCATCGTCGAGGCACCCGTGAGCGCAGCCGACGTCCCGAATTGGGATCGCACGGCCGAGTTCGTCGTGATCGGCCTGGGCATTGCCGGTTCCTCGGCCGCCTTGGAGGCGCAGGAACTCGGTATCGATGTGCTTGTTATCGAGCGGGCCAGTGGCGGCGGCGGTGCGAGCGAGCTCTCTCAGGGAATCTTCTAATTTGTTGGCGTGACTGCACTGCAGACGGCGGTCGGCTATGACGAAAGCGTGGAGAACTACCGCGCTTTTATGGAAGCGATGATCACCTCCCCCGATTCCGAGAAGCTCGATGCCTATATCGACGAAAGCGTCGATGCCTTCGACTGGCTCGAATCGCAGGGCGTGCCCTTCAAGCGCGAGGCCTACAAGGAGAAGGCGGTCTACATCCGCTCGGGTGAAGGACTGCTGAGCACCTGCAACGAGAAGGTATGGCCATTTCGCGATATTGCCACGCCCGTGATGCGCGGCCATCAGGTCTCCGGCCAGGGTGAGATCAGCGGCGGCTCTGTTGCGATGAACGCTGTGTTGAACACAGTGAAGGAGCGCGCTGTTCCGGTGATCTATGACGCCGCCGTGACAGCACTCGTGCTCGACGGCGATCGCGTGGTGGGCGTGAAGATGCGCAAGGAGGGCAATGACCTCTTCGTGCAGGCCACGTTGGGCGTGATGATCGCTGCGGGCAGCTTCAACCTCAATGCCGAGATCACCATGAAGCACATGCCGACCTTCGCGACCTACGGCAAGCCGCTTGGCACACCCCAGAACGACGGGGCCGGTCTGCTGCTTGGCGAGTCAGTAGGCGGCGCCGAACGCGGCATGCACGGCACTGTGCCCACCGCCTCGATCTATCCCCCGCCCCAGCTCATCAAGGGCATCATCGTGAACTCGAATGGCGAGCGTTTCGTGACCGAGGATGCGTACCACGGTCGTACCGCGGTCTACACGGAGAAGCAGCCCGGCCATAAGGCCTTCCTCATCCTCGATGAAGAAACCTTTGACTACCCCAAGCACGGATCGCACATCTTCATGGATGCCTACGAGTCCGTGCAGGAGATGGCCGCGGCAATGGAGGTTCCGGCCGAGGTGCTTCAACGCACCCTCGACGACTACAACGC
>JBPCSY010000171.1:0-2602 GCA_051006695.1 Candidatus Nanopelagicales bacterium | reverse complement strand
ATATAGCCCCAGGCGCATGGTGCCGCCCATTTCGCGCTCACCCGAGACAACGTCGCGCTGATCGGCCATGGTCGAGACGACGGGATGCGGGGTTGACTCGTCGAACTCCAGGGAGTTAGCACCCTCGAGCCCGATGACAGTGCGGGCGTACTCGATCACCATGCACTGCAGACCCAAGCACAGGCCGAGGGTTGGAAGTCCGGTCTCCCGCGCATAGGTCAGGGCGCCGAGCTTGCCCTCAATGCCTCGCACGCCGAAACCGCCGGGAACGCAGATGCCGTCAAGTCCGGCAAGCGCCTTGGCTGCGCCTTCTCCGGTGGCGCAATCATCGCTGCTCACCCAGCGGATATTGACCTTTGCGTCATTGTGGAAACCTCCTGCACGAATGGCCTCCGTCACTGAGAGGTAAGCATCGGGGAGATCGATGTACTTACCCACGAGACCGATAGTGACCTCATGCGCAGGCTGGTGCACCCTCCGAAGCAGTTTGTCCCAGGTGGTCCAGTCCACATCGCGGAAGGGCAGGTCGAGGCGGCGGATCACGTAGGCGTCGAGCCCTTCCGCGTGAAGGACATTCGTGATGTCGTAAATGCTCGGTGCGTCCGTCGCGGCAACAACGGCTTCCTGGTCAACATCGCACATGAGGGAGATCTTGCGCTTGATGGCAGCCGGCACCGGGCGATCAGCACGAAGGACGATCGCGTCAGGCTGGATTCCGATACTGCGCAGCGCCGCGACCGAGTGTTGCGTGGGCTTGGTCTTCAACTCACCCGAGGGGCCTATGTACGGGAGCAGAGATACGTGAAGGAAGAAGACATTGTCGCGGCCGATCTCGTGGCGGACCTGTCGCACTGACTCGAGGAACGGCAGCGACTCGATATCGCCCACGGTTCCGCCCACCTCGGTGATGACGACATCAACTTCCGCGGTGGCCATTCGGCGAATTCGGGACTTAATCTCATTGGTGATGTGCGGGATGACCTGGACGGTGTCTCCGAGGTACTCACCGCGTCGTTCCTTGGCGATCACGGTGGAATACACCTGGCCGGTAGTGACATAGGCTGAGCCGTGCAGGTCGGTATCGAGGAAACGCTCGTAGTGGCCGATGTCGAGATCGGTCTCAGTGCCGTCATCGGTGACGAACACTTCGCCATGCTGGAACGGATTCATGGTTAAAGTATCTAAATTAATTTAAGGATCAAGCTTCTGCATCGTGACACGGAGACCCCGTGCGGAGAGAAGATTCCCCAGGCTGGAAGCCGTGAGGCCCTTGCCGAGAGAGGAGGCAACGCCTCCGGTGACGAATACATGCTTGGTCTGTCGGCTGCGGTCCACGGAAGGTCAGACTATCAGTGCCGGGAGTCAGTTGATCCAGGACGCGCGGGAGGCCGCAGCCAGGTCGAGCAGCTCTCGGGCGTGTGCCGCACCCGCCGATGAATCCTCGAGTCCCGAGAGCATCCGGACAAGTTCAGTCACTCGAGTATCACCAGTCACTGCACTGACATTCGATGAGGTCACCATGCCATCGGCACCCTTGCTGACTACCAGTTGCACGTCGGCAAATGCAGCTACCTGGGGCAGATGGGTCACGACGAGGACCTGGGATGTGCGCCCCAGCTTGGCCAGCTTCCGACCGACTTCCACTGCGGCACGGCCGCCGATGCCAGCATCGACTTCGTCAAAGACGAAAGTTGCCACGGGATCAGCCCCTGCGAGAACGACTTCTATTGCCAGCATGACTCGAGAGAGCTCACCACCCGAAGCCGAGACCGCGAGCGGCCTGGGCACTGCGCCCTTGTGCGCCAGAAGCATGAATTCCACGTGATCCGCACCAGTGAGGCCCCAGGCCTGCGGATCATCGGAGGACGTCACCTCGACGGAGAACTCGGCATCAGGCAGTGCGAGCTCGTGAAGCTCCTCCGTCACTGACAATCCGAGCTCCCGGGCGGCATTGACCCGTGATCGCGAGAGGTCTGCGGCTGCCTTACGGAGATCACTCTCGGTCTGAGCGAGTTCGCTCTCGAGCACGGAGATGGTGGAGTCATCGTCGGCGACCTCCGCAATGAGGGCACGTGCGGTGTCTGCCCAGGCGATGATCTCATCGACACTGGAACCGTACTTCCGCTTGAGTCCGGTGAGCTGGCTCCTGCGTTCCTCCACCCAGGACTGCCGAGCAGGATCCGCGTCGATGTCGGACGCGTAGGAGGCCAGTTCGAGGCCCACATCGGCTAGTGCCACCGCAGCCTCCCGCACCCGCGTCACGAGTGCCAGCAGGGACGGGTCCAGTTCAGCGGCACGCTCAAGAGCTCGCAATGCGACGTGAAGGGTGGTGACGGCATCCTTTGCCGCCTCACCTGAGTCGTCTCCCACCAGTTGAGCTCGAGCCTCCTGGACGTCGACGAGCAATCCTCCGGAGTTGGCGAGAATTCCCGCTTGTCGATCTAGGTCGATGTCCTCCCCCGGCAACGGAGCCACGGAATCGATCTCTGCGATGGCTTCGGAAAGGCGCTTTGCCTCAGCGATTCGCGTATCACTGGTGGAGCGAAGCTCTTCGAGTCGCGCACGTGTCGCATTCCTTTCCCGATGCGGGGAACTGTATGGC
>JBPCSY010000170.1:0-8241 GCA_051006695.1 Candidatus Nanopelagicales bacterium | reverse complement strand
GATCGATTCAGTGAACGCGCCGGTGTCGGTGGCATACAGCAGGCGATCATCCGTCGGAGTGTGAAGGTCGTAGAGCAGGGCCTCGCCGGCAATCGCGTCGTTGCCGCGTGGGTCGTGATTGGCCTCGATAGCGCGAAGCTCGAATGACCCGATCTCCGTCTCGAGAGTCACGGCATCACCTGCGGACACGACATGGAAATCGATCGGGGAGTCAGGGCCGACCCAATCGCGGCAGAGATCGATCGCCATCGCCGGACCCCAGACATGCAGCATGGCCAGACCGGAGATCCACTCGCGCCACAGCAGGATCGACGGAGCAAGGTGATCGGGGTGCCCATGGGTCAGCACGAGATGCTCGACCCGGCGCAGGGAGATTCCGCCGCGTGATGCGTTGTAGGGAGCGGTGGGGCCGCTGTCGATCATGATGACGTCATCGATCAGGGCGGATGTCGGCATTCTGGTGCGGCCGTCCGTGCGCTCGGCTTCGCACGAGTGGCAGTCGCAGAACGGATTCGGCCACCCGTCGGCGGAGCCGGTACCGAGCAGTTGAACCCTCATGCCCGCGTGCTCTCCGGAGTGAACGTCACGGTCGGTTCGAATGCGGCCTTGCGCGACACCCGTCGAAGCGCGAGCAGCACCGGCTTGCCGGCGATCAGGATCAGCACGACGGTCAGCACCGCGCGCGGGATGTCATAGCCGAGGCTGGTCACTAGCGTGAAGCGGAGCCAGTGCAGGAAGTTCTCTCCGATGGGTGAGCCGGCGATGTAGGCGATCTGGTCGGGCAACCCCGACACGAATGGCCAGAACCACAGGTTGAGCAGCATCCCGTAGAGCAGGCTGACGACGGCGCCGTACGCGGCCAGCATCGCGAGCTCGCGCTTGCCGGTGGCGCGTGGCAGGAGCCCGGCACCCAGGCCGACCCAGGCCGCGCCGAGCATCTGGAAGGGCAGCCAGGGGCCGACTCCGCCGGTGAGCAGTGCTGAGGCGAAGAGTGAGATTGCGCCGAGGGAGAAGCCGAATCCTGGCCCGAGTGCCCGGCCGCCCAGGATGAGCACCATCCAGATCGGTTCGAGTCCGGCGATACCGCCGCCGAGCGGACGCAGTGCGGCGATGACTGCCGCCATCACGCCGAGCAGTGCGATCGACTTCGCGTCCATGCCACCGTCGGAGAGCTCGGCGAGCAATACGAGCATGAGCATCGGCACGATGATCGCGAAGAGCCACGGCGCATCATTCGAGTGAGCCACGACGGAGGATTCCGGTGACGCGAGCAGCGGCCAGGCGAACGCGATGATGCCGATAGCCGAGGTCAGCGAGATGGTGAGGCGCGAGCGAGGGCCAAGTCTCATCGCGTGCACGCGCGCACCGCTCATCTCAGACCGCCTCACCGTCGAGGGCGGAGGCGACGTCAGTGACCGTGAGCCACGGCTCCGGTGCGAGCACCTTCGCGACCTGCGGCGCGAACATGGGCGAGGACACCAGCACGGACGACGTCGGTCCGTCGGCAACGATCTCGCCGTCGGCGATGACCATGACGCGTGTCGCTACCTCGGCCGCTAGTTCGACATCGTGGGTGGCGAGAACCACGCCGTGCCCCGCATCGGCGAGGTCGCTGAGGACGGTGACAAGCCGTGACTTCGTCGGGTAATCGAGTCCGCGAGTCGGCTCATCGAGCAGCAGAAGTGGCGGTCTGGCCGCCAGGACCACGGCGAGCGCGAGCAGGAGTCGCTGACCCTCGGAGAGATCGCGGGGATGAGTGCCGTCATGCACGTCAGGGGCGAGCAATGCGAGCAGCGCTCGGGTGGTGCCGGGCTCGGCCTCTGCATCGTGATCTGCCGCGCGGCATTCATCGGCCACGCTCGTGGCCTCGAGCAGATCGCCCGGATCCTGCGGAACCAGGCCGACGGAGTGCACCAGCTCGCGTGGCTTGAGCGTGCGTGGATCATGACCACTCGTCGACACTGCCCCGGTTGCCGTGCTGCGCAATCCGACGAGCGAGGAGAGCAGGGTCGACTTGCCGGCGCCATTGCGCCCCATGAGTGCGACGATCTCACCGCGGTGGATGGAGGTCGTGACTCCGCGCAGCGCCGTGAAGCTGCCGTAGCGCACGACGAGGTTCTCGGTAGCTGCGAGTTCCTCGTGCGACTGCGCACCGTCGACTACACGCAGCGGAGGCGTGCGCCCGATCAGCAGATCGCGCAAGGGCCCTGCTGCTCTGCGTGCATCGCGCACCGAGAGAGGCAGGGGGCTCCAGCCGGCGAGGCGGCCGAGCTCGACGACCGGGGGCGCGATCGGAGCCAGGCGCATGACGTCGGCAGGGGTGCCGTAGACGAGGGGCTCGCCCGCGCCCGGAATCACGATCATCCGATCGGCGTACTGCACGACTCGCTCGAGGCGGTGCTCGGCTAATACGACGGTGATGCCGAGGTCGTGTACCAGGCGCTGCAGCGCGGCCAGCACTTCCTCTGCGGCGCCGGGGTCGAGTGCTGAGGTGGGCTCGTCGAGGACAAGAACCTTCGGGTGCGAGGTCAGTACTGCGCCGATGGCCACGCGCTGTCGTTGTCCGCCGGAGAGCGAGAGAAGCGCGCGATGGCGGAGTTCGGCAAGGCCGAGCAGGTCAAGGGTTTCCTCGACGCGCCGTCGCATCACTTCAGGCGCGATCCCCAGGCATTCCATACCGTAGGCGAGCTCATCCTCGACAGTGTCGGTCACGAAACCGCTCATGGGGTCCTGGGGCACGATGCCGACCAGATCGGCGAGCTCGCGCGGGGGGTGTGTCGCCGTGTCACGGCCGTCGATCAGGACGCGACCCGAGAGCGTTCCGCCGGTGAAGTGAGGCACGAGCCCGTTGATCGCCCGCAGGAATGTGGTCTTGCCGCTGCCCGTGCGTCCGACGACGAGAACAAGTTCGCCTTCGGGAATCGTGACGGTGGCATTCGAGAGCACGGGGGAGATCGCGCCGTCATAGGTAATCGAGACATTCTCGAAATCGATCATGCGATCGCCTCCTTCTCGCGGGCAAGCACGGGCTGTAGTGCCTGCGGGATTCTCGGCGCAGTGATCGCCGGCGTGCCTGCGATCACCAAGGCCAGGAGGGGCAGGAGCGGAAGCAGGGGCCATTGCGCAGGGTCGGTGGGCGTATCGATGCCGGCGAGATGGGTCCATGCCGCCCAGGTGAAGACGCCTGCAGCGCAGATGCCTGCGCCGGCGACGAGCCATTCGGCGAGCCACCAGGGATCAGGGCGATAGCGCGTGCGCACCGAACGGCGCGCAGCCATGACGATTCCCAGGATGCTGACGAGGAGCCCGGCGGCAAGCAGGGGCAGCCCCAGCAGTGCGGGGGAGCCTGCTGCCACGATCGCATAGGTTCCGATGCACGCGGCGACAAGCCCGATGAGCAGGAACGCCGATGCGAGTTTGCGAGCGGGTGCACTGATCCCGGCGGTACGTCCGTATCCGCGCGAGTCCATCGCGGCGGCGAGGAGAACTGAGCGCTCGAGCGCTCCTTCGAACACGGGAACTGTCGATCCGGCGATGGCACGGATTCCGTGCGTGGTGCGACCGCGGAGGCGTCGGGCGGTACGCACTCGCGATACGTCACTGACGAGCTGGGGAGCGAAGGTGAGGGCGACGACGACGCTGACGCCGACTTCGTACAGCGCTGCTGGCACTGACTTGAGCAGTCGACTGGGAGATGCAAGGGAGTTCGCGGCACCGACGCAGGCGATGATCGCGGCTAGGCGCATGCCGTCGAAGAGCGCGAAGAGCAGGCTCTCCAGGGTGATCTCACCGCCGAGGCGCACGCCGGCGAACCACGCGGGCAGGGCGATGCCGGGGGCGTCGAGAATCACTGTCGTGCCCAGCGATGCGCCGAAGATGATCTGCGCAAGCACGCGCATGATGATGATGACGACGCCGAGCCGAAGGAAGAATCCGAAGGAACGGGCCCAGGGCGCATCGGGCTTGCGTGCCGACACCACGATGGCGGCGCAGCACACGATGAGAATCAGGAGCAGGGGATTCGTGGTTCGGCTGGCCGCCGCGGCGAGACCAAGTGCCCAGGCCCACCAGGCACCCGGATGCAGCCATCGCGGGATGGCAGCTGCGCCGAGGGCGAATCGCTGATCCGTCACTTGCGCTTCCACCACAGCACGATGGCGAGACCGATACCGAAGATCACGACGAGGATCGTTAGTGAGATGGAGCCGAAGGAGGTGAGACTGTCATCGCTGGGCTTCTCGTTCACTGCCTGGCCCGCCGGCCGGGCTGACGGCTCAGTAATCTCGATCACCGGAGCGCATTCGAATGCCGGGTAGTCGCCGATCCCGCAGACCAGCCCGCCCTCGACTCGAACCGTGAGCTGGGATCGAAGGATGTCGTAGCCACTGGCATCCTCATCGGCGACGACGCACGTACTCAGTGCCGCGATGGGTTCCTCGCCCTCGGGTGCCTCGGAGGCGTAACCCGGGTCGACGATCAGTGCGACGCGCTTCTTTCCCGACATCGGGGGAGTCGAGCCGCACAGATCGGCGAATGAGGTGGCCGGGCTCAATGAGGGTTGGGCCTGCTCGCTTCCGGCCGCACCTGAGATGGAGAAGCGCCACCCTTCGACGGCACCGTCACTCGGAATGCTGGTTGCGGGACCCTGGGTGCCGAACTGCCAGGCGCCGGCATTTCCCTGCCAATAAGTCCAGTACCGATAGGCGGTCTCGGCCCGCGCGGCAGGAGCGATCGACGTCATCACGAGGATCGCGATGCCGATGAGCGCTGCCGTGGCACGGGCCGAGCGCATTACTTCTGCTCGCTCGTCTGCAGTGCCGTAATGAGGTTCACGCCGCCGAATGACTTCGGGTTGGTGCCGGTTGCCTTGGCAACTGAGAGCAGGAGGCCGAGCGCAGCTGCGTTCGCGCCGGATGCCGGTGTCGCATACGTGGTGACCGCTGACTTCAGTGCGTTCGTGGCCTTCGTGACGGCAGCCTTGGAGACGCCCGCGGCAGTGAGGTCAACGACCGCGGTGGCAGTGGCCGTGTAGTCGGGACCGTCACCGAACGATGACGCCAGCGTTCCCCCACTCGACAGCCTCGACGAGAGGTAGCTCGCGATCTTCTTAGTGGCATTGCCGGCGCACATGGGTGCCGGGCCGAGCTTGCGCGCGGTGCGCACCGGTGCAGTTCCGACGAGTCCGTAGAGGCCCTGGGCGCTCGAGAGTGCGTCGGGCTTGCTGCCCTTCTGGTAGACGAGTGCTCCACCGTCTGCGCTTGCGCAGGGAGTGATCAGCGACGCGAGGAACTTGCTTCCCCGGACGATGTTGGGCTGCTGGCGATTCGGCGCCTGGGTGCCGAGTGCGGCCAGGGCCAGCCCTGTCGAGTTCGAATCCGAGGGTGAACCCGCGTAGTACGACCAGCCACCATCAGGGTTCTGGCTTTTGCTCAGCCACAGGCCCGCCGAGCTCGCGGTCTTCACGACCGCATTCATCACGGCGTTCGATGCGAGATTGGTGTTGTCGATGGACATGAGCGCGAGCAACGCGAGTGACGTGGCATTCGAATCCGGACCCTTGCCGTTGACCGCGTCGACTGCATCGCAGGGCTTGCTGGTGTCGGTGCGGAACTCCTGGAAGCTGCCGTCCTTGCACTGCTGACTGATCAGCCACGTAATCGACGCCGGGGACGGCCTCACGCCATTGGAGGTCAGCCCGATGATTGCGAATGACTGGCGGTAGACGCCGTCGTAGGTCGGGTCGGCCGAGCCATAGAGCCCGGTGGTACCCGGTGCATGGTTCGCAGAGGCGGGTGCGGCGAGACCGAGCGCACTTATCGCGAGTGCCGCAGTCGCGGCGATGATGCGGGTGGTGCGTGTCATGTGTTCCTGCGTTTCTCATGGAGCGGTCGTGAACCAGCAGGAGTCCTGAAATGACAGATCCCTCCGGCACGAATGCACGAAGGGACAATTCAGGAAAGACCTGACTCGTCCCGTTACCTCGACGGATAGAGCCGCTCGTACTCGCCAGGTGCTCCGACTCGCCCTCAGTGAGGGATCACGGTTGCGGGACAGCGCCGGATTCACACCGGACTTCCCCTGGATCTCGAATACGTGGATTCAGTTGTTCCTGAACCCTACAGTGGGCTCGTGCCTGTCAGGGGACAGGACGGAAGGAAGTGATGGGTTTCACCTGGATCTGCCACGCACTCGACGGCACCGACGTCAGCATTGCCGAGGCGCGCACTGAGTTCCCGACCCAGGCCGATGCGGAGGCGTGGATGGGCGAGAGCTGGTCGAGCCTGCTCGCGTCAGGAGCTGACTCGGTCAGCCTGGTCGAGGGAGACCGAGTCGTGTACGGACCAATGGGGCTTTCCGCCGGTTAGCGAGGAATGAGCTCGCGAGTCTCGGAGTGAACCGGCCGTGAGCTCGCCCAGTGAGTTATTTCTTGCTGCCCTTGGGAATGACGGGCTTGCCTCCGCGACGCACGCGGGGAGGAGGCAGGCGCAGCCGGCGCAGCTGCAGTGTGCGCAGAAGTGCGTAGAGCGTGATGCCCTTGCGATCGGCTTCGTTCGGGAAGGCTTCCTTCGCGCGCTTGTTGAGCTGGATGACCAGGATGATCGAGTCGATGGCGATGAGCGCCGTGATGGCGAAGAAGCCGGTCGAGATGAAGGTCGACAGGGTCTGGTTCTTGATGAAGCCGAGCAGCAGGACCGCCACGGCGATGAAGATGAAGTACTCGGCGATCGTGAAGCGCGAGTCGACGAAGTCGCGAGTGAACGCCTTCGCCGGGCCTCTATCGCGTGCCGGCAGGTACTTCTCCTCGCCGGCCGCCATGCCCTCACGGGCGCGCATCTTCGCGGCACGCTCGGCATCGCGCTGGGCGGCCTTGGCCGCCTTCGGATCACTGGGGGTCTTCATGAACTGCTTGCGCGCGCGCTGGGCTTCCTTGCGCGAGGGAGTCGGTCGGCCCTTGGTGCCGGCCTGGGTCTCCTCGGTCGCGGGGGTAGTCGCCTGTGAATCGTCGCTCTTGCCTCGTCCGAACATGAGGAAAGCCTAGTCGGCAGGCGATGGCGCCTAGTCGGTAAGGGACAGCATGCGATCAAGGGCGATGCGTGCCCAATACTGGGTCTCGGTGTCGACCTCGATGCGATTGACGACCGTGCCCGAGGCCAAGCTTTCCAGAGTCCAGACCAGGTGCGGAAGGTCGATGCGATTCATAGTGGAGCAGAAGCACACGGTGCGATCGAGGTAGACGATCTCCTTGTCGGGGTGGCGAAGTGCAAGCCGCTTGACCAGATTCAGCTCGGTTCCCACCGCCCACTTACTTCCGGCCGGGGCCGCATCGATCATCGAGATGATGCGCTCGGTGGAACCGACGAAGTCAGCCTTCTCGACTACCTCGTACGCGCACTCGGGGTGCACGATCACGCTGACCCCGGGCACGCGCTCTCGCACCTCGTCGACGCAGTCGGCGGTGAATCGTCCGTGAACCGAGCAGTGGCCGAGCCACAGGATCATCCGTGCATCGCGCAGCTGCTCGACCGTCAGTCCGCCATTGGGGCGCCGTGGGTTGTAGACCACGCAGTCGGCAAGCGACATGCCGAGATCGCGCACGGCCGTGTTGCGACCGAGATGCTGATCGGGCATGAAGAGCACCTTCTCGCCACGGGCGAATGCCCATTCGAGTGATGCCCGTGCATTGCTCGACGTGCAGATGGCCCCGCCATGCACGCCGGTGAAGGCCTTGATCGCGGCAGTGGAATTCATGTAGGTCATCGGAATCGTGACGTCCGAGATACCGGCAGCCTCGAGGTCTCGCCAGCACTGCTCGACCTGTTCGATGGCGGCCATGTCGGCCATGGAGCAACCGGCGGCAAGGTCGGGAAGGATGACGGCCTGGGTATCCGCTGTCAGGATGTCAGCGCTCTCAGCCATGAAGTGCACGCCGCAGAACACGATGTACTCGGCCTCGGGGTGCGCGGCGGCCTGCTGGGCGAGCTTGAAGGAGTCGCCGGTCACGTCGGCGAAGGCAATGACCTCATCGCGCTGGTAGTGATGCCCGAGAATGTAGACGCGATCTCCGAGGGCCGCCTTTGCGCGTTCTGCTCGTTCGACGAGATCGGGATCCGAGGCAGGCGGGAGCGCGCCCGGGCATTCGACGCCCCGCTCGCTCGATGCGTCGGCGCCGCGCCCGAGCAGCAGCAGCGCGAGCGGAGTCGGCTGCGGATCCACGTGTGAGGTCACGGCCTCATTCTGGCC
>JBPCSY010000169.1:0-9293 GCA_051006695.1 Candidatus Nanopelagicales bacterium | reverse complement strand
TCGGCTCAGGTCATTGGCATTGTTGCCGTGCTGGCGGTGCTGGTCATCGTCACGATGGTGCGCACGTCCCAGATCATCGACATGGTCACGCCGGTGGGAACCCCTGGCCTTGCGGCCTGACTTACACGGGTGTTATTCATCCCCAACTGGGGAAAAGATGTGGATAACTATTGCCACTTGGTCGAGAGAATGAAGCCGACCACGATGAAGGCGAAGCCGATGCCCACATTGATCAGGGCGCTCAGATCGCGCATAACTGGGATGCTCGAGCCGGCCAGGTAGAACAGCACGATGTAGATCAGGCCGATGAGGAAGCAGGCCACCATCGTGGGAGCCAGCCAGCGCGGCGAGCCCAGCTTGGCAACCTTGCGCTCACCCATGGTCTGCTGCGGGGTGAAGACAGCCCGCTTACGACCCTTGGACTCCGGCACGTGGATCCTCCTGCACTGTGGTGAATGTTCGAGGGCCACAATACGGGGGTGGCCCGCATCCTGGTGGTTGATAACTACGACTCCTTCGTATTCAACCTCGTCCAATACCTCGCGCAACTCGGCGCGGAGGTCACCGTCAAGCGCAATGACGAGGTGACCCCTGCTGAGGCCCTCGAGTACGACGGTGTCCTCCTGTCACCCGGCCCGGGCACCCCTGAGGATGCAGGCGTCTGCATCGATATCGTTAAGGAATGCGCCGGCAAGGTGCCGATCCTCGGCGTCTGCCTCGGGCACCAGGCCATTGCAACGGCATATGGCGCCACTGTCACGCGCGCACCTGAACTGCTCCACGGCAAGACCTCCGATGTCTTCCATCAGGAGATCGGCGTGATGGCCGGCCTGCGCGAGCCGTTCACGGCTACTCGCTATCACTCACTCGCGATTGATCCGTCGACGATGCCCGACTCCCTGATCATCACCGGCGCAACTGAGACCGGCGTCATCATGGGTATCCGACATCGTGAGCTCGCCGTTGAGGGCGTGCAGTTCCATCCCGAGTCAGTGCTGACCGAGGGCGGGCATCACATGCTCGCGAATTGGCTGACCGAGTGCGGCGACGATCAGGCACTCGCGAAGAGTGTCGGTCTTGCGCCCGTAGTCGGGTCGTAGCTCGATTCCTCTACGGAATCACGACAGGCGGACCGCTCGGCACGTCAGTGGGGCCGATTGTCGGTTCGGGCTCAGGCTCCGGGATCGTGATGGCAACCGTGATCGTCACCGTCGATCCACGTGCCAGATCACTGCCGGCCTTCGGTGACTGCGCGAGCACCGTGCCCTCGGGAACTGACGAGTCATTCTGCTCGACCACCTGCGCCTCGAAGCCTGCCTGCGCGAGATCGCTGCGTGCCTGCGCCTCGCTGAGGCCGGTGACACTCGGTACCTGAACCAGGCCGGAGGAGACCGTGATGTTCACCATCGTTCCCGCGTCGACCTGTGTTCCCTCGGACGGTGACTGCTCGAGCACGTAACCCGACGGCTGATCAGAGGTCTTCTGCGAGACGATGCCGAGCTTGAGCCCCGCATCAGTCAGCGCAATGCGTGCCGACTCCGGGGAGGTGAGGGCAATGAGCTGCGGAACGGTGGCTTGTTCCTTGCCGCTGCTCACGGTGACATTCACTGACTGGTTCTGCTCGAGCTGCTCGCCGGCCGCCGGCTGCTGCGCGATAACAGTGCCGTCGGGTCGATCGGAAAGTTCGGGAGTCTGCGCACCGAGCTGAAGATTCGCCTGGGCAAGGGTGGATGCCGCCTGCTCGATCGTCAGGCCGTCGAGGTTGGGCACCGCGACGCGGGAGAGATTCGAGCTGCCGAGCACGAAGCGACCGATGACGACGGCTCCGACAATCGCCAGGATGATGGCAATGATCGAGATCACCCAGAAGCCGGCGCGACGCGGTTTGCGAGCGGGCCGGCGGTAGTCATCGCGGTATTCGAGGCCGGCGGCAGCGACGGCTGGCATCTGCTGCGTGTGCTCGCCGACGACCATCGGTACGGCCGCGGTGACCGGCGAACCGGCGACAGCGCGCTCGACGTCAGTGCGGAACTCGGCGGCAGTCTGGTAGCGATCATCGGTGCGCTTGGAGAGCGAGTGCAGCACGACGGCATCGATCTCCGGCGAGACTCCGGCATCGACCTGCGACGGCGGAGTCGGCATCTCGCTCACGTGCTGGTACGCGATCGAGACAGGGGAATCGCCGGTGAACGGCGGACGCCCGGTGAGCAGCTCGTAGAGAAGCACGCCTGCGGAGTACAGATCCGAGCGCGCATCGACGACCTCGCCGCGGGCTTGCTCCGGTGAGAGGTACTGCGCGGTGCCCATCACGGCCGAGGTCGCGGTCATCGTGTTGCCGACGTCATTGAGCGCACGGGCGATGCCGAAGTCCATTACCTTCACGTCACCGGTGCGCGTGAGCATGACGTTCGCCGGCTTGATGTCGCGGTGGACGATGCCGTGACGGTGCGCGTAATCGAGTGCGGAGAGCACACCACCGGTGATCTCGAGGGCGCGCTCGGGTAGCAGGCGCCTACCGCTGGCCAGCAACTGGCGAAGGGTCATCCCGTCGACGTACTCCATGACGATGTAGGGCACGACAATCGCGTCGGCGCCCTCGCCGGCGAGGACATCCTCACCGGTGTCGTAGACGGCGACGATGTTCGGGTGATTGAGCGCAGCGGCCGATTGAGCCTCGCGACGGAATCGAGCCTGGAACGAGGGGTCACGAGCGAGGTCAGGGCGCAGGATCTTCACGGCCACCCGACGACCCAGGCGCAGATCGCGTCCCTCGTGCACCTCGGCCATGCCACCGCGGCCGATGACCTCGCCGATCTCGTAGCGATCGCCGAGCATGCGTTGTGCTCCGCCGTCGTTCACTGTCATGGTCACATGCTCTCAGGTTGGGCGCGGGTCAGCGCAGAACGGCCTTCATGACACTCTTGGCAATCGGGGCAGCCAGGGCATTGCCGCTGATCTCGGCAACGCCTGCGTCCTCGATCATGACCGCAACGGCCACCTTCGGATCCTTGGCCGGAGCGAAGGACACGAACCAGGCCACGGACGGGCGGTCATTTCCCGTTTGAGCGGTGCCGGTCTTTCCCGCGACGCGCACGTCGGGGATCCGGGCATTGGAGCCGGTGCCGTTCTCGACGACATTGACCATCATCTCGGTCTCGGTCGATGCATCAGCAGCTGTCATCGCAGTCGCGAACACCTCGGGCTGCGTCGTCTTGAGGATCGCCAGATCCTGTCCGCGAACTTCCTGGACGAGATACGGCCTCATCGTCACTCCGCCGTTGCCGATGGCGGCACCGACCATGGCCATCTGCATCGCTGTCGCGCGCACGTCGTACTGCCCGATCGCGGTCAGCGCGGTCTGCGGCACATCGGGGTCTTCCGGGTAGAGCGAGCGCGCCGCGCGCAGGGGAATGTCGAAGCCCGTATCGAAGCCCATCTTCTGCGCCTGGGCCCGCAGCGCGTCGTCGCCGAGCTGCACGCCCAGCCAGGCGAATGCGGTGTTGCACGAGATGGCCAGCGCCTCGCGCAGGGTTACCTGGTCATTCGCTCCGCAGGCCTTGCCTGTCCAGTTGCGCAGCTTGGTCGAGGTGTTCGGAAGTGTGTAGGTGCGTGGCCCGGGGAGAATCGAGTCGGGTGTGTACTGACCCGAGGCGAGTGCGGCCGCTGTGGTGACGAGCTTGAAGGTCGAGCCCGGCGGATTCAGTGCCACGATCGGGCGATTGAGCAGCGGCTTGTTCGGATCATCGCGCAATGCCTCGTAATACTCGCGAATAGACGCCGGATCATGGTTCGTCAGGCGGTTCGGGTCGAAGGACGGCGACTGCACGGAGGCGAGGATGCGCCCGGTGGCCGGCTCGATCGCGACCACTGCACCGACCTTGCTGCCCAGCCCCTTGAATGCGGCCTCCTGCGCGGCTGCGTTGATTGTCGTTGTGACTGCCCCACCGGTGCGACGTCGTCCGGCGAACAGCTGCTGGATCCGATCGACGAAGAAGAGATCACTCTTGCCCGTGAGAATGTTGTTCTCAGTGCGCTCGAGACCGGTGGCGCCATACACGAGTGAGTAGAAGCCGGTGACGGGCGCGAATAGCGGGCCGTCGCTGTACTCGCGCTGATAGCGCAGGGCGTTGCCGGTCTCGACCGAACGCGCCGCAGGCTCATTGCCGACAAGAATCGGCCCGCGCTCGCGGTCATACTCGGCCAGCAGGTTGCGCTGATTGCCCGGACGGTCGCGATAGTCACGCGCCATGAACACCTGGATAACCGTGAGATTCACGATCAGTGCCAGGAACATGATGACGAGCACGACACCGATGCGACGAATAGGCCTGTTCACGGACGCCTCACCACCTGGGTGAGTGCTTCGTCAACTGAAGGCGCAGTGACATCGGGGCGACGCGCACGATCGCTGATGCGCAGCAGCAAGCCGATGATGATGAAGTTCGCGATCAGCGACGAGCCGCCATACGAGAGGAAGGGTGTCGTCAGGCCTGTCAGCGGGATGAGCTTGGTGACGCCGCCGATGATGACGAACACCTGCAGCGCCAGGGTTATCGACAGACCGGCGGCCAGCAGCTTGCCGAAGGAGTCGCGCACCGAGATAGCGGTGCGCAGACCGCGCTCGATGAGGATGCCGTACATCAGCAGCATGGCGATCAGGCCGGTCAGGCCGATCTCCTCGCCGAGGGCGGCGACTATGAAGTCGGTATTGGCGAAGGGCACGAGATTTGGGAAGCCCTGGCCGAGGCCGGCACCGAGCAGCCCACCATTGGCAAAGCCGAACAGGCTCTGCACGATCTGGTAGCCGGAATCCTGCGCATACGCCCAGGGGTCAAGCCAGATCTGCACTCGCAGGCGCACATGGCCGAAGAACATGTAGGAGAGCACGGCACCGATGACGAAGAGGCCACCGCCGAGCACCAGCCACGAGCGCCGTTGAGTGGCGATGTAGAGCATTGACACGAACAGGCCGAAGAACAGCATCGAGGTGCCGAGGTCGTTCTCGAACACGAGCACCGCGAGCGAGATCAGCCAGGCGATAAGCAGCGGGCCGAGATCCTTCGGGCGGGGGAATCCCAGGCCGAGCACCTTCGTGCGCACCAGTGCCAGGGAGTCGCGCTTCACGACCAGGTAACCGGCGAAGAAGATCGTCAACAGGATCTTCGCGAGCTCGCCGGGCTGGAAGGAAAGTCCGAACATGCGCACCCACAGAGTCGCGCCATTCACCGTGGTGCCCACGACGGGAACCAGGGGGAGGATCAGCAGGATGATGCCGATCAGGCCGAAGGTGTACGTGTAGCGCTGCAGACGGCGGTGATCGCGCACGATCACGAGCACGGCGATGAACAGCACCACGGCAATCGCGAACCAGGTGAGCTGCGCATACACGTCAGGTGTCGGGAGCGGTGCGTCATTGCGAATCGCACGCTGTGCGGCAGAGACGTCGATCCGGTAGATCATTACGAGCCCGAGAATCGTGAGCAACGTGGTGACAGGCAGCATGATCGGGTCGGCATACGGTGCGGTGAAGCGCACCGTGATGTGCATCGCGAGCGCGAGTGCGCCGACAACCCCGATGGTGATCCACAGTCGCGTGGTGGTGCCCTCGCCGGTAGCCCACCCAATCTGCAGAACGCCGAGGACCCCGATCAGCCACGCGAAGATAAGCAGGAGAAGCTCGACACCGCGACGCGTGGGCTGCCTGACGGCAGGGATGCTCACGTGGTGGCTCCCGGGCAGCCCGCCGGCGGGAAGACCGCCGTGCAGGCCGTGGCACGTGCGGCCAGTTCAGTCACGATGCGCTGCGCATCTGCCTGGCTGGCAGCGGGAATGCCCTTGCTCACGAGTTCCTGGTCGAACAGCGGCAGTTCGCCGACCGTCACGGCCGATTCGGTGTCGAGTGAGGAGAGAGGGACGCCCAGCAAGGTGCCCGGCACGCCGTTGTAGATGGCGATGGTTCCGGTACCGGCGCTTCCGTTCACCGCGACGTACCACTGGGTGCTGATCCAGGCACGCGTGGCGATGAGTGCCCCGGCCAGGGCCAGCACCACGATGCCGACGATCGACCAGATGAGCACTCGATGACGTCGCTTACGACGCGAGGCCTCGGCATTGACGGCGTCAAGGGCTGCCGTGCGCCTGGCGGTCTCGGCCGCGGGAACGATCAACTCGGAGTCGATCAACGGCTGCTCTGCGGTCGGCGGGCCACCTTCAATGGGCGGAGGTGCATCAGGGCGATCGGGGTCAGGCTGCGCATCGTCGGGGAAGCGCACGTGCGGCAGGCGGAAGCGCACGCGCGGTTCGCCTGCGGCGCCGACGACAACGCGATCGGCGGCGGTCACGGCTGCAGGCGTCTCGGTGTCTGCGACCTCGATGACATCAGCCACGACGACAGTGACGTTGTCGGGCGCTCCGCGCTCGAGTGCGAAGTCGACAAGGCGCGTGACGGAGCCGGTCGGATCCCCGTCGGTCAATCGCTCCTTGATCTCATCGGCGCTCATGACGCCGGAGAGACCGTCGGTGCAGAGCATCAAGCGATCACCAACGCGCGCTTCGCGAATGGAGAGATCAGCTTCGACAGGATTCACGCCATCGAGTGCGCGCATCAGCAGTGAGCGACGCGGATGCACCGCGGCTTCGTCCTCGGTGATGCGACCGGCGTCGACCAGGGTCTGCACGTAGGTGTGGTCATGAGTGAGCTGCAGCAGCTCGCCGTCGCGCAGCAGGTACGCGCGCGAATCGCCGACGTGGACGATCGCGAGGCGACCGTCGAGCCAGAAGACGCCGGTGACGGTGGTACCCATGCCGGCCAGCTCAGGGTCGCTCTCGATCGTCGCCCCGATGGAGTCGCCTGCATCGTCGATCGAAGCGGAGAGCTCGGAGAGCACCTCCGCATCTGATGGCGGATGAACATCGAGGTCAGCGACGATCGCGACTGCGGTGGCCGAGGCGAGCTCACCTGCGGCGTGACCGCCCATGCCGTCGGCCACCATCAGCAAGCGCGGACCGGCGTAGCCGGAATCCTCATTTCCCTGGCGCACCAGGCCTACATCGCTCTTGGCGGCGTAACGCAGCTGAAGGGTCATGGTGGCTACTTCTGCAGCTGCAGGGTCGTGCGGCCGACACGAAGGGGTGCGCCGACCGGCAGGACAGTGGGCGTGGTGATACGCGTGCGCTCGATCCAGGTGCCGTTGGTCGAGCCGAGATCCTCGACGACCCAGGTGCCCTCGGAGGAGTAGACGCGCGCGTGGCGACTCGATGCGTAGTCGTCGTCGATCACGATCGTGGAGTCAGGTGCGCGACCAATCGTGACCTGTGCGCCGTCAAGCGGTACGACGGTTCCGGCCAGCGGGCCTTCGGTGACGATGAGTTTGGTGCCCTTCACCTTCGATGCCTTGGGCGCCTTGACCTTCTCGGCGCGCGGTGCCTTCGGTGCCTTCATGCCGCGAGTTGAACGTGTCGCAACAGGACGCGCATCCGCAGGCTGCTTGAGATCGCGGCGAAGCACGAACACCGTGATCAGCACGAATGCCCACAGCAGCGCGAGGAAGCCGAGGCGAATGAGGGTGAGCGCGAGCTCGGACACGATCAGCCGTTCCGGTAGACCAGCGTTGTCGATCCGATGGAGATCGCGGTGCCGTCGACGAGTGCGAGCTCGGTGATGCGCTCGCCGCTCACCATGGTGCCGTTGGTCGACTTGAGATCGCGGACGACGACAGGGTCGCCCATGACGATCTCGCAGTGATTGCGTGATGCCCCTGGGTCATCAATGCGGATATCGGAGTCGCTGCCGCGACCAATGCGCGTGACAGCGCGCACCAGCGGGTACGCGATACCTCCGATGACCTGGCGCGGATGAGTATCGCCGGCCGCCTCGGCCGAGGAACCGCTGACGGCCGCACTGATCTCGGCGCGTGCCTCGCTGCGCACTCGGAAGATGCCGGTGTCGAGCTCATCGTCGGCGCCGAGAGTGACGGAGACCGGACCAAGCAGGGTGTAGCGCTGCTCGCGGCCGTAATCGGTGACAAGCGTGGCAAGCTCGACCTGCAGGGCGTCCTTGAACACTGACAGACGCTTGTAGTCGTGGTCGGAGAGCTCGATGATGAACACATTCGGGATCACAGTGCGATCACGGTCGATAACCGCGGCACGATCGTCGATCTCGCGCTGCAGGGCTGAGGCGATCTCCACGGGCTGTACCTCGGCCTTGAATGCGCGCGCAAAGGCCCCGTTGACGAGGCGGTCGAGGGAATCCTCGAACCGTTCCAGCAGGCCCACCATGCCTCCGAGTGATGACGTATCCGACGAAGCGGGAGATGCACCCATATAAGCGTGTATCCCTGAGCCTTGATGCTAACCCGCGAGCACGCGGCCATCACGGTCCCGCACCGCACGACTGCCGGTGCCCGCGGTGATTGCTGCCACCTTCCGGTGCTGCTAGAACTCGACCATGGACTCTGAGCCGAAGAGTGAGCCAATGGGTGAACCAATGAGTGAGCGCGAGCAGCGCCTGATCGATGCCAAGGCCGGCATCAGCACCGGCCGGGCCTTCGACCGCCTGATCAGCATGAGCGACGCCATCGTGGCCGTGGCGATGACGGTCAACGTGCTCACGATTGTCGGTATCCGGCGCACTTCCGAGAGCGAGAGCGTGTGGACGCTCATTTCCAACAACGGTGGGCAGATCGGCTCCTTCTGCTTCACCTTCCTCATCGTGGGCGTCATGTGGTTGGCCCATAACCGGATCCTCAATCACATGCGCGGCTATGACGCGACAGTCTTCTGGCTCAACCTCGTGTGGCTCATGCTGATCGCCTTGCTGCCCTGGCCGACCACGATGTACGGCATCTCCCTGGTTTTCGGCGATGGGGACGGGGTCAGCGATCGCGCTGGCGTTGGCCTCTTTTATTGGGGCACCCTGGCATCCATCAGTGCTGTGGGGGGTCTCATCGGCGCCCATGCCCGCCGGCGCCCGGCCCTGCTCGACCCCCATGACCCCCTTGAATCCCATGGTCAGACGAGAGCCTGGGCTTATGCGATCTTCTTCCTCGTCATTGGCGTGGTGTCTGTGTTTTCCCCGCTTCTGGCCAGCGTGCTTCCATTCGGACTCATCCCGTTGTCCATCATCCTGCGCCGGGTCCGGGTGGTGTCCTAGCTCCGCATCCGTCGGCATTGGCGGGGGCAATTCCCCAGGTGGTAGCCTTCACGGGCCTTGGAGACAAGAGGCAAGCGCGAGTGGCGGAATAGGCAGACGCGCACGGTTCAGGTCCGTGTACTCGAAAGGGTGTGGGGGT
>JBPCSY010000168.1:0-3545 GCA_051006695.1 Candidatus Nanopelagicales bacterium | reverse complement strand
ACCCCGTGCCGACGGAGGATTCCAGTCACCGTGCCCGTCGCGACGAGATCATCGCCGGGCTCGGCCGCCTGCAGCTGATCGACGTTCGATCACCTGACGAGTATTCAGGGGCCATGCTCGCCCCAACTCACCTGCCCCAGGAGCAGTCGTATCGACCGGGCCACATCCCGACGGCCGTCAACGTTCCGTGGAATCTTGCGGCCAACAATGACGGCACCTTCAAGGACAACGACGAGCTCGAGCGTATCTATGCCGAGGCCGGCATCACGCCCGAGCGAGTGACCGTGGCCTATTGCCGTATCGGCGAGCGCTCGGCCTACACCTGGTTCGTCCTTCATGAGCTGCTGGGTTGGGCCGATGTCCGCAATTACGACGGTTCCTGGACGGAGTACGGCTCACTCGTCGGCGTGCCTGTGGCGATCGGTGATGAGCCGGGATCAGCCGAAGGCAGTCGATGAGGCCAGCGGGAACAGCCGAAGGCAGTCGATGAGCCGCTGATGCGGCCAGGGGGCCGGGCGGATAAAGTCGGGCTCTCACACCCCCAAAATTTGGAGAATTCATGACCATCGCAGTTGGCGATCGCATCCCCGAGGTTGACGTCCGAGTTATCCGCGAGGGCGCCCAGGCCGTCATCCCGAGCACCGAGATTCTCGGCTCAGGCCGCGTCGTGCTCTTCGCCGTTCCCGGTGCCTTCACCCCGGGCTGCCACAAGCAGCATCTCCCGGGCTTTGTCTCTCAGGCCGCCGAGATCTCCGCGGCAGGCGTTGACTCCATCGTCTGCATGGGCGTCAACGACGCATTCGTGATGGACGCCTGGGGCACCGTGCAGGGCGTCGGCGACTCGATCCTCATGGTCGCTGATCCCGCCGCTGACTTCGCCAAGGCGATCGGCATGGAGGTTGACGCCAGTGGCGCCGGCCTCGGCATCCGCTCGCAGCGCTACGCCATGGTCATCGAGGACGGAGTTGTCACCGCATTCATGCCCGAAGAAGGCGGCTTCAAGATCGAGGCCAGCACGGCTGACTGCGTGCTGACCTCGCTCAAGGGCTAGTCGTTACGAACGCCTGCGCCGCAGAGCGGCGAAGAGCACGACCAAGACGAGTCCGATAGCGACTCCGATACCGAGCCCGAGCCACGGGGAACCTCCCGTGGACTCGGGCTCTGTCGTGCCCGAGATCGGCTCGTCGACGGCCACTGGCGTTGCACTTGACTCTGCCGTCGCTACTTCGCTCGGGGCTGAGTCGCTGGCCGACGGTGAAGCGGCCGACTCAGCGGGTGCGTAGGTGAAGCTGATCGCACCGGTCACCGGGTGACCGTCGGCTGACACCACTCGGAACGCAGCCTGGTACGCACCTGCAGAGAGTTCGGCAGGCCACGGCAGCTCAATCGAACTGCCGTTGGGCTGGACCTTGGCGCTGGTGATGTTCGTGCCGTCGGCCGCGTTAAGTGAGATTGAGTCTGCATCATCAAGCAGTGGTTCATTGAAGGTGAGCGTGATGGCGGCGGGCGCCTCGGTGACGACAGAGCCGTCAGCCGGGTTCGACGACTCGAGCCCGGAGTGGGCGGTGGCAGTTGTTGCGCCGAATGCCCACATCGCCGTGGACACCGCCAGGATCGCCACGGGGCGGGTGAGGGTGCGGGAGGTCATTGCTGCTCCAATTCGACTTACGGTCATGGGTTAAGTGTCGCAGTTCCGGATGTGATCACGACTGACCCCTTCGCGCTGACCAAGGTGGCCCGCATCGTCCATACGCCTGCGAAGGGAAGTACGCCGCTGGCGTCAGAGGCCTTGCCTCGGGCGCGCACTGGCCAGGACAGTAATCCGTCGATGCCGGGTGACGTCCAGACGACCTCACCCGATGCCGCCTTGTTTGCGAAGGTGAGGGTGAGGGCACCCGGTCGCGAACCATTGAGGCGAGTCGTGACGGAGGGAGACGTGACGACCGACTGAGCAGTTCCGCGAACACCGGGCTTCCCGACGATGAAGGCAATTGCGCCATCAACCTGATGCCCGTCATCGGAGGTGACCGAGAATTCCGCGGTCGTGATGCCTGCACGTAGTGGTGACGCCGGGGTAAGGGTCAAGACCGCACCGTTCATTGCGGAACTCGATGGCACGGTTGCGCCGGTTGAATCCAGGATCTTGGCTGAGTCGATCGTCACAGGCTCATTGAAGGTGAGGCGAACGAATGTGGGTGCCTTGGCAACTGTGCTGCCGTTCGCCGGCGCACTGCGAATGAAATCGGCATGGGCGTACGCCGGTGCTGGGCTCACCAGCATGATTAGTGAGCCCAGCATTGCGGCCGTGTAGACTTGGCGCATCAGTGCCCGCTGGTCGTCGCTGCAGCGGGAGCCACCACGGTGACCACCGGTGCCGGGTTGGCCAGCGATGCGGTCGAGCCTGCGGCCGGAATCTCGATCCAGTTTTCGGCGCCGGCCTTGGAGGTACCCACCAGGCGGCCGTCGATCTTGGCAAAGATCTCTGCTTCGGCAGGAACCTTGGCGGCTTTAGTTGAGACGCTGAACTTGCCGTCAGTGCCGATCGTGACGTCACGCACCGTCAGCGGGGTATCGCCCACGAAGAGCGCGACCTTCTGGCCGGCGAACGAGGGGAGGAAGCCCGTGATCGTGGCGTTGAGACTCTTGGTGGCAACCTTCAGCTCGGCATTGCAGGTCTGCACGGTCTTGAAGTAGTACTTCTGCGCGGCTGAGCCTGCTGCTGCCTTCGGCCACGTCATGCGAATGCCGAACTCCTCGAACTGATCGTCAGGTAGGGCGCCGCCCGACCAGGTGATCGTCTTTCCATTGTTACTAGTGCTGAGCTTCCAGCCAG
The DNA here is from genome assembly GCA_051006695.1 of Candidatus Nanopelagicales bacterium. Classification (GTDB taxonomy): domain Bacteria; phylum Actinomycetota; class Actinomycetes; order S36-B12; family S36-B12; genus CAIKZY01. Next base: position 712 of record JBPCSY010000168.1, on the reverse strand, counting down.
CCTTCTGCTGAGGCTTGACGCCGGTAACGCCATCGGGGATCTCGACGCTGAGGGCGTTGGTGGCGTCGCCATCGCAGCCATGGCCCGGCCGGAACATGATCGTGCTACTGCTGCCCGCGGTCGGAGTCGAGCCGCGAAGCTCAATACCCATGTGAGCGCTGGCCGAAGATGCGCCGGTAACGGCGATCACGGAGGTCGTGGCGATAGTGCCGGCGGCAAGAAGGGCCTGGGCGCTAGAAATACGAATGTTCATTGAATTACTCCTGGGATGTCTGAAGGTGAATGCGTGCCAAGCACGCGAGAAGAGGTCGCGCGCGCGATGCGCGGCGACTGGTGACATCAGGAGATAGGTGGCCCTCGTCGGGCGATGACATGAGTAAGAGTCGTGGATTCGACGAGAGTTGGCTCGAAGAAGGCGGGTGCGCTGGCCGTGGCCAGCGGTGCGGGAACCCAGCCGAGCTGGAGGGCCAACGTCTGCCAGAAGACAATCCAGCGATGGACGAGGGCATCGCCGTGCGTCAGCACTCCCGCGACAGCGAGGGCAGCGATGAAATGGCTGAGAAGCATCCGAGTATCAGGCAGGAATGAGCCGTGATGTCCGTGGCCCGCGGCAATGGCCAGCAGGAGATGGAAGAGCACCTGAAGAGCCAGCACGAAGCCGAGTACCCACATGCCTGAGCGTCGCTTCTGGGCTACGAGGGCGCCTAGGGCC
>JBPCSY010000167.1:0-2565 GCA_051006695.1 Candidatus Nanopelagicales bacterium | reverse complement strand
ATCTTGTCCTGGTCGATCTCATGGAACATCGACTGCTCGTTGAGACCGAAGGTGTAGTTGCCATTGCCGTCGAACTGCTTCGGCGACAGGCCGCGGAAGTCACGGATGCGCGGCAGCGCTACCGAGAGCAGGCGGTCGAGGAACTCCCACATGCGATCGCCACGAAGGGTGACGTGGGCACCGATCGGCTGGCCCTCGCGCAGCTTGAACTGTGCGATGGACTTGCGAGCCTTGGTGACCTGCGGCTTCTGGCCAGTGATCTCGGTGAGGTCGCGAATCGCGCCCTCGATGAGCTTGGAGTCACGAGCTGCCTCGCCGACACCCATGTTCACGACGACCTTGGTCAGGCCGGGGATCTGCATGACGTTGTCGAAGGAGAACTCCTCCAGCAGCGCCGGGGCGATCTCCGCGCGGTAACGCGCCTTCAGACGCGGCTGCGTCTTGGCTTCGGTTGCGGTGCTCATCAGATGTCCTTACCAGTGCGACGTGAGATGCGAACGCTGCGCTCGGCCTCGTAGGTGGAGCCGTCGGGACGACGCTTCTCGACCTTTTCCTTGCGGAAGCCGATACGAGTCGGGCGGCCGTCCTCGGGATCGATGATCATCACGTTCGACACGTGAATCGGTGCCTCGGTGGTGATGATGCCGCCGGTCTTGGCGCCGCGGGCGTCCTGGCCGATCTTGGCATGCTTCTTGATGCGGTTGACGCCCTCGACGAGGATGCGCTCAGACTCGGGCATGACCTCGATGACCTTGCCCTTGACGCCGCGATCCTTGCCGGAGATGACCTGAACAAGGTCACCCTTGCGAATGCTCAGGGTTGCCATGATTACAACACCTCCGGGGCGAGCGAAATGATCTTCATGAACTTCTTCTCGCGGAGCTCACGACCGACAGGGCCGAAGATGCGCGTGCCGCGGGGCTCGCCATCAGCCTTGATGATGACCGCTGCGTTCTCGTCGAAGCGGATGTACGAACCGTCGGGACGGCGGCGCTCCTTGCGGGTGCGCACGATGACCGCCTTGACGACCTCGCCCTTCTTCACGCCTCCACCGGGGATGGCGTCCTTCACCGTCGCAACGATGATGTCGCCGATGCCGGCGTAGCGTCGACCCGAACCGCCGAGAACACGGATGCAAAGGAGTTCCTTCGCACCTGTGTTGTCAGCGACACGAAGTCGCGACTCCTGCTGAATCACTGCATTCTCCTGATCGTCTGCCGGTTCTCGGGTAGAGCCTGGCGGAACTTACTTACTTGGCCTTTTCGAGGATCTCCACCACACGCCAGCGCTTGGTCGCTGAGGTGGGGCGGGTCTCCATGAGCAGCACGCGGTCACCGATGCCGGCCGCATTGGCCTCATCATGTGCCTTGAGCTTGCTCGTGCGACGAACAACCTTGCCGTACATCGGGTGCTTGAAGCGATCCTCGACTGCCACGACCACGGTCTTGTCCATATTGTCGCTGACTACAAGGCCCTCACGGGTCTTGCGGTCGCCACGCTTGTCTTCAGTCACGCTTGCCTCTTTCGCGCTCATGCGGCACCACCTTGGACGGGCGTAATGCCCAGTTCACGCTCACGGAGGATCGTGTAGATACGTGCGATGTCCTTGCGGACCGCACGCAGACGACCATGATTCTCGAGCTGTCCGGTCGCGCCCTGGAAGCGGAGGTTGAAGAGCTCCTCCTTCGCCTCGCGAAGCTTGGTCACGAGTTCTGCGTCATCGAGATTACGCAGTTCGCCGGCCTGAGTTCCTGCTGCCATTTACTTCTCACCTGCTTCATCGCGCCGCACGATGCGGCACTTCATCGGAAGCTTGTGCGCGGCACGGGTGAGTGCAGCGTGCGCAACCTTCTCATCGGGGAACGAGAGCTCGAACATGACGCGTCCGGGCTTGACGTTGGCGATCCACCACTCGGGCGAACCCTTACCGGAACCCATGCGGGTCTCAGCAGGCTTCTTGGTGAGCGGACGATCGGGGTAAATGTTGATCCACACCTTGCCGCCACGACGGATATGACGCGTGATGGCGATACGAGCGGACTCAATCTGGCGGTTGGTGACGTACGCGGGCTCATGAGCCTGCAGGCCATAGGTACCGAAGGTGACCTCGGTGCCGCCCTTGGCAACGCCACGCCGCGTGGGGTGGTGCTGCTTACGGTGCTTGACCCTACGGGGAATCAGCATGGATCAGCCCTCCACAGTCTCTGCCGGAGCGGGAACGGCCTCAGCCGCGACCTCGGCGACGGGTGCAGCCTCATCGCGACCGCCTGCACGACGCGGGCGAGCCGGAGCGGCAGCGCGCTGGCCGAGACGAGCTGCAGCAGCAGCTGCCTCACGCTCGGTGCGGGTGCCGAGTGCATCGCCCTTGTAGATCCAGACCTTGACGCCGATGCGACCGAAGGTGGTGCGTGCCTCGTAGAAGCCGTAGTCGATGTCAGCGCGCAGGGTGTGCAGGGGAACACGACCCTCGCGGTAGAACTCGGTGCGCGACATTTCCGCGCCGCCAAGACGACCCGAGACCTGAACGCGGATGCCCTTGGCGCCGCTCTTCATGGTGCTCTGCAT
>JBPCSY010000166.1:0-9345 GCA_051006695.1 Candidatus Nanopelagicales bacterium | reverse complement strand
GTTCCCTACGAACTAGATAGTCTTAGTGCATGCGATCCCTCCTCTTGATAGCCCTGGCCGGATTCGGTGCCCAACTCGTCGATGGATCACTCGGCATGGGTTACGGCCTGACCTCGTCCACCCTTCTCGTCGCCATAGGGCTGACGCAGGCATTGGCGTCCGCGTCGGTTCACCTGGCCGAGATTGGCACCTCGGCTGCCAGCGCCATCTCGCACGGCAAGCTCGGAAACGTCGACAAGAAGGTGCTCAGGCGCATCGCAATCCCCGGCGGCATCGGTGCCTTCGTCGGAGCCACCGTTCTCTCGGGGCTGTCGACGCAGGCGGCCAGACCCTGGGCCAGCACCCTGCTGCTGATCCTCGGCATCTACGTGCTCATCAGGTTCCTTGCTCAGCGCACGGTCACCCTGCGTAAGGGACGCCCTGGCCAGAGGCTGCTCATCCCGCTCGGGCTCGTCGGCGGATTCGTCGATGCCACCGGCGGCGGCGGTTGGGGGCCGGTCACCACGCCGGCGCTGCTGGCAAACGGCCGGATGGCACCAAATCGCGTCATCGGCACGATGAACGCCGCAGAGTTCGTGGTTGCAGTCTGCGCCAGCATCGGCTTCCTGGTCGGCCTCGGCCTCTCCGCGATTCGCTGGGACATCCTGCTGCCGTTGCTCATCGGTGGCGTCATCGCTGCACCATTCGCCGCATGGATTGCGCATCGACTTCCGATGCGCATCATGGGTGTCACTGTGGGAGGCATGATCATCTTCACGAACACCTTCACCCTCACCCGTGCCTTCGAGGTGAATTCGACGGTGCAGTCGACCTTGCTCATCGTGGAGGTAATCACCTGGGCGGCGCTCGTGGCCTACGTGACCGCAGCGCATCTGCGCGGGCGCAGAGCACCACAGGATCATCCGGCAGAGGTTGTTTCCGCAGGCTAGGGAAGTGGTGGTCCGATGTTCCGCTTCCTCGGCTTGCGCGATCTCGGAGACTGACGGACTATCGAATCATGAGCGAACTCACCTGCCCCAAGTGCCATGCCGGCATGCGAACCTACGAGCGCAACGGCGTCCATATCGATCAGTGCGTGGAGTGCCGTGGCATCTTCCTCGATCGTGGCGAGCTTGATCACCTGATCTCTGCCGAGTCGTCATTCAAGTCGGCTCCCGCAGCCCACGCTCCGCAGGCGACCGGCTACGTCGAGAACAAGGGCGGCTATCCAAAGCGCAAGAAGTCGTTCTTCGAAGAGCTCTTCGACTAAGTCGACACGAACGGGCGACGAAACCGTATTGACGTGCGCCGACTCAGGTTGATCCGAATCGGGATTCAGCGATCAACTTGAGTCGGACGAGCGACTTCAGGATTGCCTTCTGATTGTTCTCATAGGCATTGATGATCTTCAACGCCGGAGGAAACAGTGCCGTGCTTGCGTCAAAGGTCTCGGTGACCATGGTGGACGAATCGCTGATCGCCTCAAGCTCATAGCGCCAACGATGACGACCAAGGTGCCGCCAGGCGATGCGGGTGGGCTCGTCGAACTCCTCGACCGTGTTGGTGATCGTGTACGGAAACTTGACCCGCATGGCCATTCCGAAGGTGGTTCCCTTCGAGAGGCGCTCTGGGCCCTTGATCTGCCGCTGAACGGTGCCGGAGCCGTCGAACTCCGCATGCATGCGCGGGTCGGCGATCAAGTCGAAGACAAGCGAGATCGGTGCGTCCACGAGGATTCGACCGGCTCGTCTCCATTCATGGTTCGTAGTAACGATCTCTGCCCGCGACTTGTCACTGGTCATACGCCCACGGTAACCGAGAGTGTGCGTGGGTGCGGGTCACCTAGACGGCTCAGCTATCGCTTTTGCGCCGAAGCCACCACAGGCCCACGATCGGCAGGATGAGCGGAATAAGGAGGTAGCCGACACCGAAACCGGACCACACCGTTGCGCGAGGGAACCACGCGCTCTCGATGAGGCTCAGAGTGCCGACCACGAGAACACCGATCAATTCGAATGTGATCGCCGCTCTTGCGACTTTGGTGCCGCGCTCCCCAAGTCCCAGGGCGACGGTTGCGACGATGTACACAACGGCTGCTACTGCTGAAAGCAGATAGGCAACCGGTGCCTCATCGAAGCGTGTCGTGAGCTGAATGACTGAACGAGCTGTCGCAGCGATGGCGAAGATCGCGTAGATGACCACGAGAAGCCGGCCAAATCCCGATGCGTGATTTCCCGTTCGTGCGTTAGCCATTGGGTACTCCTGACCAGACCTGCTGGATGCGTAGGACGAGCACGGGCATCACGAACCCGACGACCATGACGATTGCCGAGCCGATTCGTGTCGTGTCACCACGAGTCCACAACCATGAGCCAATCGGAATCATGGGGCTGAGCAGGAGATAGCCGACGAACTCAGGCCGGGCGAAGTCACGATCAGTGCCGAACATCTGCACGAGCCCACCCACGGCAAGAACGATGAGCATGGCCGCGATGACAAGCTGGCTCGCATGGAGCCACCGGCTCATTGGCCTCGAGATGATCACATGCACTAACGCCCACGCGGCCATGGCCAAAGAGGCGATGATGATTGCGCTTGCGAAGGCACCGGTCACGACTGAATCCTGCCAATAGTGTGCTCGGGCTGCAGCGTGAGCCCTCGACGCCTCAGTTTGTGCAGAGTGGGCTTGTGATCCTGTTGTTCGAGGTGTGGTGGCCAGGGGCGGGGTCGAACCGCCGACCTTCCGATTTTCAGTCGGACGCTCGTACCAACTGAGCTACCTGGCCGAACAATCGAAGGCCAGCTTTCGCTGACCTTCGATATGGCGACCCCGACCGGGCTCGAACCGGCGACCTCCGCCGTGACAGGGCGGCGCGCTAACCAACTGCGCTACGGGGCCTTACTGGGTGGTGCGGGTTGAACTGTACTGCGTATCCCCAACGGGATTCGAACCCGTGCTGCCGCCGTGAAAGGGCGGTGTCCTAGGCCACTAGACGATGGGGACCTGTGTCTCCGTCGACCGGGTGCCGTTGGCGACCGCATAAGCATAGGGCAGGCCCCTCGGGGAGCCAAAATGGGGCCATGGAACCCCAGGAGATGACTCGGGACGAGTTCGAGGGGCTGGTGGCGGAGGCCCTCGACTCGATTCCGCAGGACCTCGCTCGGCGGATGAGCAATGTCGTGGTGGTTGTGGAGGATCAGGCCCCGGACGATGACCCCGACCTCCTGGGGCTCTATTCGGGGATCCCGCTGACCGAACGCGATGGTGGCTACGCGGGGTTCCTCCCCGACCAGGTCACCATCTTCATGGAGCCGATCCTGGCGATGTGCGCGTCGAGGGACGAGGTGGTGGAAGAAGTCCGCATCACGGTCGTGCACGAGATCGCGCATCACTTCGGCATCGATGATGCCCGCCTGGAGGAGCTGGGCTACGAGTGAGCTGCGCGTCGCAGACGATCGATGACGGCAGCGCCCAGGCCTGACTCATCCGGCAGTACCGCAATCACCATCGTCAGCCGCAGGGCATCTGCCTCGCGAAGTGCTGAATACAGCACGTGTGCGTAGTCGTCGTTTGTCTCCGGCGTCGAGAGCCGCACCATGCCGAGCGGAGTCGGCACGGAGGCGAGGGCAAGTACGCCGATGCGCGCCTCATCTGTTGAGTGACTGGCCGCGAGACCCTCCGCATCAGTGATGACCACCTCGGCGGTCGGCGCATAATGCGATTCGAGTGTTCCCGACGCACGCACTGTCGAAGTCATTCCCGGCGCGAGCCCAGTAACGCGTGCGATGTCGTCGACGGTGATCGCACCGGCACGCAGCAGTCGCGGGATCTCATCGGTGCAGTCGATGATCGTCGACGCGACTCCTACCGTGCTCTCGCCACCGTCGAGGATCAGGTCATCGTCGCCGATCAATCCGGTGAGCTCTTCCTGGACGTGCCGGGCGCTTGTCGGGCTCACTCTGCCGAAACGATTCGCACTAGGAGCAGCGATTCCAATAGCCGGGTCGTTCGTCAGTGAGATGAGTGCGCGCAGGGTGTCATCCATCATCGGATGCGAGGAGACACGCACCGCCACTGAATCCTGGCCGCCCGTGATGAAGTCACCGGCTCGGTCACTGCGCCTGACCACAAGAGTCATCGGGCCGGGCCAGAACTCGGCGGCGAGACGATGGGCGTAATCCGGAATGGTTTCCGCCCATTCATCAAGAGCCAGTGCATTGGCCACGTGCACGATCAGCGGGTGATCGGCAGGCCGGCCCTTGGCCGCATAGATACGTGCCACGGCCTGCGGATCATCTGCCCGTGCGGCCAGGCCGTAGACCGTTTCGGTGGGAACGGCCACCAGCCCGCCATCGCGCAGCCGCACTGCGGCTACGCGGGGATCGGTGGTGAGCTGCATGAGGCCATTCAACCGCACAGCTACGTAGGAGGGTCAGCGACGAGGAGCCGTGATGAGCACGGGCTGCGTGCGCGAGACGACCTTGCCCGCACGGCTTAAGTCGACCGAATAGATACCGGTTGCCGGAGCCACGCCCGAGAATGCGACAGCCCCGGATTTGGTGACTTTGCCGGCTCGGACCTTCTTGCCTGCCTTGTAGAGGGCGACCCGCTGGCCCTTGGTGGCTCCCGGCACGCGCATCGAGATCGACATGGTGCCGTTGGTAGCACGACGCACGGCGTTGACCGTTGCTCTGACGGTGGGCACGCCGACGGTGATCAGGGGAGTCGCACTTGGCGATGGAGTGGCCTGGATCGTCACCTGACCAGGCGGCGGAGTTACCGGGGCTTCATAGCGGTATCCACCGAGGGCTACCGCACGGCCGACGGCGAGGGTGACGATGACGTCCTGCCAGCCGGCAGTACCCGGCGGAGTGACGACCTCGATGTTGGCGGCATTGATGACCTTGAAGCTGGCCGGCCTGCCGCCGATGGTGACCGCGCTCGTGCCCCAGAATCCGTAGCCGAGGATGTTGATCGTGTTGCCGCCAGTGGTTGGGCCGTAAGCCGGGCGCACTTCGGTGATGTCGGCGTCACTACCGCCGCCCCCGCCAGAGGAGCCACCGCCGGAGGATCCGCCACTCGAACTCCCACCGCCGAAGCTGCCGCCGATCGAGCCCCCGCTCGATGCAGAGGGGCTCGCCGTGTTCGTCATGAAGGAACGCGCGTAGAGCAGAGCGTTGGGGCTGCCGCTTCCTGCACTCAGCACGGCGCTTGAGGCGCTTGATGTAAGCGCGGCAGCGACCTGCGCAGGTGTGGCGCTCGGATTCAGGCCGAGGTAGACCGCCGCGGCACCGGCGACATGCGGCGTCGACATCGACGTGCCGCTCATGGTTGCGGTCGATGTGGCGGTCGCGATCCCGTCCGAGGTAATGCTCACACCGGGGGCGAAGATGTCAACGCAGTTCCCGTAATTGGAGAACGCTGCGCGTGCATCCGTGGAGTCGGTTGCACCCACCGTGATTGCAGTGACCTCGCGTGCGGGGCTTGCGGTGCAGGCGTCGACGTTGCCGTTGCCCGCCGCGACGACCATCGTCACGCCCGCCGCGACCGCGGCAGCAACCGCGTCGTCCAGGGACTTGTTTGCTTCGCCGCCAAGACTCATGTTGGCGACGGCCGGGCTGCTCGGGTTGCTCTGGTGATCGGTAATGACCCAGTTGATGCCGGCGATCACGTCACTGGTGTAGCCAGTGCCGCTGCAGTTGAGCACGCGCACGGGTACGAGGGTGGCGCTCTTCGCAACGCCGTACGTGGTGCCGGCCAGGGTGCCGGCCACGTGTGTTCCGTGACCGTGGCAGTCGGTGGCAATCGCGTCATTATCGACGAAGTCATAGCCGGTCGTGAGCCGTGCACTGAAGTCATTGCTCGCGTATATGCCGGTGTCGATCACGTACGAGCGAACGCCTGATCCCATTCCGGCAGGGGTAAAGGTGGTGTCGAGTGGCAGTGATCGCTGATCGATGCGGTCGAGTCCCCAGGTGGCGCATCCCTGGGTGCCCGAGGGAGTGCTGGAACTGCAGGAGGTGGGCGTGGTGGCCGTGGGAGTTGCGGAGGCGGAGGCGGTAGGGGTTGCGGTGGGCGCACTGCCCGGACGAATCGCGTACGCGTAACGACCATTGACCGGGGTGATGGTCGACCCCGCGGGAATGACCTGGTTGGAGACCAGTGCCGCGCTGCCGCCGTTGACGTAGGGATTGGGATGACTTACACCGCTGTACGTGAACCGCATGTCGTTGGCGGATCCCGCCGGGTCCGAGAAACCGATCTCGAGGCCGGTGGTTGCGGTGAGCACGTCGATGTTGTCGTAGTTGAAGACCACGTCGATGTCGCCACCGCCACGGTTGAGCAAGAGCAATTGCGCTGAGTAGTACGGAGCGCTCTGGCTGTATTGGCCCACGTTTACCCAGTTGACGCAATACCCATTCGTGCCGCCAAAGCTCGTGATGGGGCCGTATGTCACCACGGAGCTGGCCGCATTGCGAGTGTCAAGATCCGTGAACACAGGCAGGATAAGAGGCCGTGTGGTCGTGCGCAGATCGATGCCGGTGTAACGGGTGAAGCTGCCACCACCGTCGTTGAAGGAGATACCGCCGTTGTTGTTGATCAGGATCTGGCTGTAACTCGTGCCGAACCAGTTCACGTTGAAGCCGAGGTTCACTGCGGAGGTTCCGATGTCGTCTCCGCGCGGCAGGCTGTACGTAGTGCACCCAGAGTCACTGATGACAGCACCGCTGGAGATCGAGACCGGCTGATCTACGTCGACACTCACCACGCTCTGATCAGCTCGAAGCGCCTCGGCATCAGCAGGAGTCATCTCCACGGCGAGACCATCGAGAGCCTTGTCGTATGTCGCGGTCACGATGCCGCCGGCATCAGTCACGGTATTCGCGACGTCACCCTGGGTGCCTGGGTCGACAGTGACGATGTAGCGCTGCACCTCAGTTGATGCCGGGTCGCTTGCGAGCGACTCAGTCGGGGAGGCCGAGGTGGAAGGAGAGGCTGACGGCTGCTCGAGAGGATCCGCGGCTGCCGAACTTGCCCAGAAGGAGGCAGCCACGACCGAGAGCGATACCAGAGCAGCCGAGAGGCCCTTCACTGCTCCGTGTCGCATGCCGCTCCCAGTACTCACCCATCAAGGATGCCTCACCTGTGCTCGGTCATGTGACCACCCCTTGGACTCTCGCACCAGGTGACAGGTTCCCGTGAGGTCATGGCTATGTAAGGGCACGGTTAGGTCTGCTCCGAAGGGGGTTTGAGGGGAAGACGCGGGGGTAGATCTGGGTTCGAATGGACGTAGCCGACACGGGTCGGCACTGAAGGAGGACATCGTGACCACCCCCATGACCCCTGCGGGACTGCCCGAGGCCGACCAAGCGCCTCTCGCGCAGTCCGCCCCCCAGCACTCCGCACCGACACCCAAGAAGTCACGCATCGGCGCGGCCGTCATCGGTGGAGCCGCAGTGACCGCACTTCTCGGCGGTGCCGTGGGCGGCGCAGTCGGCTACACCGTGGCCGCCAACAACTCGACTGCCGCAGTGGCGTCATCTGCGACCTCGACAGGTGCAGGCGATGTGGGCGCGAATCTCGCGACCGTGACGGGCAACTCCGTGGTCGATCTTGCCGCGGCCGTGCAGCCTGCCGTTGTTCAGCTCGATGTGTCAGGAAGTGATGGGTCGGGCACCGGCTCAGGTTTCGTCATCAGCCCTGACGGCTACATCGTGACCAACAATCACGTCGCGGGTCCGGCTGGCAAGGACGGCAGTATCAACGTGACGTTTGCCGACGGAAAGACGGCGGCGGGCAAGCTCATCGGCGCTAGCCCTGACTACGACCTTGCAGTCGTGAAGGTCGATCGCACTGGCCTCGAGTCCGTACCTATGGGTGTCTCGCGTGACCTCAAGGTCGGACAGAGCGTGATCGCGATCGGCTCGCCTCTCGGCCTGCAGGGCACTGTCACCACGGGCATCGTCAGTGCACTCGATCGTCCCGTCACCGCCGGAGAGGCTGAGGGTGACACCTCGTTCATCAACGCTATCCAGACCGATGCCGCGATCAACCCCGGCAACTCGGGCGGTCCGCTGATCAACGCCTCCGGTGAGGTCATTGGCGTCAACTCGGCGATCGCGAGCATGGGTGCGGCGGCGGGCCAGCAGGCTGGTTCCATCGGCCTTGGGTTCGCCATCCCGATCGACACCGTCAAGCGCGTGACCAACGAGCTCATCAAGAGTGGCTCCGCGAGCACTCCGGTGATCGGCGTGCAGCTCGACACCGGTTACACCGGAGACGGTGCCAAGGTCGGCGAGGTCACCTCAGGTGGCGCTGCCGAGGCTGCGGGCATGCAGTCCGGTGACGTCATCACCAAGATCGACGGCAAGAAGGTCGCCGACTCCACCGCACTGGTGGTTGCCATCAGGTCCAACGCCCCCGGCGACACCATCACCCTGACGATCGTTCGCGACGGCGATCAGGTGATTCAGCTCCCGCTGACCCTTAAGTCAGCTCCGCAGAGTTAGTCACCTCAGGCCAGCAGCGCGCCCCGGTCGGTCCTCCTCCCGACCCGGGCGCGCTGCTTCATGTCCGGGCAGGCCCGAGATGCGGGAAACGCTCTGCGCAGGCAGGCTTAGCGGGTGCTTCCCTCCATTCCGTCACCTCGCGGGGCACTCGACTCCACTCGCGAGCAGATCGCCGCAGGCTTCCGACGCATCGTCTCCGGCGACCCGACGGGTGCACCGGATTGGGTGCGAGGCATGGCCGACGGCGATGACATCGGCTACTTCGGCCCGGGCTCGGCAGCATGGGCGGTACATGGCGCACTCCCGACAATCGTCGGCGGCATTCGCGCACTGCTGATGCAGGCACTTCATCCCGGTGCGCTCGCAGGCGTGATGCAGCATTCGCGCTATGAGGCCGATGCCCTCGGTCGTCTAGCCGGCACCACGCAGTGGCTGACCGTGGTCACCTTCGGTGACACGACTGCCGCCGATCGAGAGTGCGCCCGCGTGCGCGGCATGCATCGGAAGGTGTCCGGAACGTATGACGCCGACGGTACTGAGCGTGCGTACTCCGCGATGGACCCTGATCTGCTGCGCTGGGTGCATGTCGCTTTCACTGACTCGTTCCTCGCCACTCATCGCGTCTGGGGCGGCGCCATTCCCGGTGGTGACGATGCCTATGTGCGCGAATGGGCGAAGGCCGGCGAGCTCGTCGGTGTCGTGAACCCACCGCGCTCCGTGGCCGAGCTCGAGCAGCAGCTCCGCGATTTCCTGCCGGATCTTCGCGGGGGTGAGGCAGCGGACCGCACGGTCGACTTCATTCGCCACGTGCCGATGCCCATTCCTGCGCGGCCTCCCTATGCCCTCCTCTTCGCC
>JBPCSY010000165.1:0-11673 GCA_051006695.1 Candidatus Nanopelagicales bacterium | reverse complement strand
ATCTCACGACGCTGTCGGTTGTCACTGGACACATCGGGCAGGTAGCGACGGCGCCCGAACATCGTCTCGGTGTAGCCGGATGACCGCGCCTGAGTCACGACCGTGTCGAGGTAGTCGCGAACGCCGCCGAATCTCTCGAAATAGGTGTCCATCAGGCGCTGTGCCTCTGGCGGCGAGATATCCAACTGACTAGAGAGACCATAGGCAGACAGTCCGTAGGCGAGCCCGTAGGACATGGCCTTGATCCGTCGCCGCATCTCGGCGTCGACGTCGGTGGGCTTGACCCCGAAAACCTGTGAGGCAACCGTCGTGTGCAGGTCCTCCCCCTGCGTGAAGGCGTCGATGAGGCCCTCGTCTGCCGAAGCGTGAGCCATGATCCGCATCTCGATCTGGCTGTAATCGGCCGTCATCAGCGTGTCGAAGCTCTCGCCCACCACGAAACAGCCACGGATTCTGCGCCCGGCATCGGTACGAATCGGGATGTTCTGCAGATTCGGATCTGCACTCGACAGACGGCCTGTGGCAGCAACAGTCTGATTGAACGTGGTGTGGATTCGATGGTGCGCATCCGCGAGAGGAATGAGTCCGTCAACAGTCTGTCGCAGCTTGGATCGGTCACGCCAGGCGAGGAGCTTCTCAAGCAAGGGATCATTCGTTGTCGCGTACAGCCATTGAAGTGACTCGGCGTCGGTCGTGAAACCGGTCTTGATCTTCTTGGTCTTGGGAAGGCCGCGCTCGGTGAAGAGAACCTCCTGAAGCTGCTTTGGCGAACCGAGATTGAAGGGCCTGCCGACGATCTGATGTGCGGCCTCCTCAGCGACGCGCATGTCATGACCGAATTCCGAGGAGAGGTCATCAAGTAGAGAGGGGTCTACGGCGATGCCCAGGAATTCCATCTCGGCAAGGATCGAGATGAGCGGGATTTCCAGGTCGTCAAGAAGTGCCAGGGTCCCCTCAGAAGCGAGTCGCTCACGCACCGCGACGGCGAGTTGCGAGGTGACAACCGCCTGGCCGGGGAGATCGTCAGAGCTCGCATCCTCGAACAGCAGCTGATCGGAGGCTTCACTGACGGCGAGTTCAATGCCGAGAATTCGTTGCACCACGTCGCTCAGTGCAAAGCTGCGCTGGTCAGGAGCGATCAGATAGGCCCCTATTGCGGTATCCGTACGTAAACCACGGAGATGAAACCCGCGGGCGAGCAACGCAAGCATCGGCCCCTTTGCGTCATGAATGTCCTTGACCGCCATGTCGTCAGCGAGCCACTCGCACGCAGCCTGGGCATTCCTCGAGTCTTCGAAACTGATGACTCCCACCGCCCCGGTGACGTCACAGACGGCTATGGCATCGATCGTGCCGGTGCCTCGACCCCATGAGCCTCGAAAGGCCACCGCACCGGATCTGCCTTTCAGCCATGAAGCGGCTTCACCGGGGCCGACCACGGTGACTTCGATCGTCGCTGTTTCCGCGGGGCTCGGAGCAGCAACCCCATCATGACCGGCAGGCAGGGCCGCTGCCAGGCGATCACGCAGTGCCCTGAACTGCAATGCGGTGAAAAGTTCGTCAACGGCAACCGCGTCGTAAGGCATGAGTCGACACGCACTCGGATCGGTGTCGATAGGAGCATCGTGCCGAAGGGCAGTCAGATCACGATTGAGCATGACGTGAGCGAGGTTGGCACGCAGAGACTCGCCCACCTTGCCGGTGATTGCATCAGCGTTATCAATGAGCGAGGCGAGCGAGCCGTACTCACGTATCCACTTAGCCGCGGTCTTCTCCCCCACGCCGGGTATGCCGGGCAGGTTGTCACTCGGGTCGCCCCGCAGAGCGGCGTAGTCGGCGTACTGAATCGGAGTGAGTCCGTACTTCTCCTCCACGGCAGCGGGGGTCATACGAGCTAGATCTGAGGTGCCCTTGCGCGGATACAGCACGGTCGTGTGGTCGTCGACGAGTTGGAACGAATCACGATCTCCGGTCATGATCAAGACGTCATGCTGAGTTGCCAGCGCCCGGGTGGTCAGCGTGGCGATGATGTCATCGGCCTCGAAGTTCGGGCAATCGACCACCGTGATGTTCAGGGCAGAGAGAACCTCCTTGATCAACTCCACCTGACCCTTGAATTCGGGCGGGGATGCCGATCTCGTGGCCTTGTACTCGGGGTATATCTCGGTGCGGAAGGTGGTTCGCGAGATGTCGAAGGCCACGATGACGTGGGAAGGCTTCTCATCTCGCAGGACATTCAGCAGCATCGAGGTGAAGCCATACACGGCATTTGTCGGCTGACCGGTCGTGGTCGTGAAATTCTCCGGTGGCAGTGCGAAGAAGGCGCGATAGGCCAGGGAATGCCCGTCGAGAAGCAATACGCGGTCGCGGGTCATTCCAGCATCGTAGGGGCTCCCGCCATCGCCTAGGCTGCGGCCGTGGACCTGTCGAAACTGCCCAGAAGCCCCCTTGACGAGAAGCTCGGAATCGTCATCACTGAGGCCGAGCCCGGTCGCGTGGTCGCGACCATGCCTGTCGAGGGCAACACTCAGCCGTTCGGTCTCTTACACGGAGGGGCCAACGGCGTGATCGCTGAAACAGTCGGGTCAGTGGCCGCGGCGCTTCAGGCCGGCCCCGGCTACTCCATCGTGGGCACGGAACTCTCCTGCACCCACCATGGATCGGCCAAGTCAGGCTTCGTCACGGCAACCGCAACCAAGATCCACCAGGGACGCCAGCTCGCCGTCTATGACATCAGGATCATCGACGAGACAGGTCGGCCTACGTGCACGGCACGCCTGACCTGCATGATCCGAGCTCAGAACTGATCAGGAGCCCTCGACTATCTGCGCGGAGATCTCGGCAAGGGTGACCCGTGAGTCCATGGCTTGACGGCGCAGTAACGCGAACGCCTCGGATTCCGTAATTCCGTGATCGGCCTGGAGCCGGGCCTTCGCGCGTTCGACGACGTCACGAGCAGCCAGTCGTTCACCTAGATCATCGATCTCCACCTCAAGGTCGCGCATCTGCTGCCACCGCGCGGCAGCCATCTCGAGTGCAGGCGCGAGGTCTGCCTTAGTGAACGGCTTGACGAGATATCCCATGACTCCCGCCGACGCTGCTCGAGTGATCATGTCCTGCTGGCTGAAGGCGGTCACCATGACAACTGCCGAGTGACGTGAGGCGATGATCTCCTCAGCTGCCGAGAGGCCATCTCGCACGGGCATCGCTACGTCCAGGAAGCACACATCCGGCTTGAGCTCGGCGGCACGATCGACGGCCGCTTGGCCATCACCCACCTGGGCGACAACGTCGTAGCCCAGCTCACCGAGCATCTCGACGATATCGAGACGAATGAGGGATTCATCCTCTGCCACCAGGATGCGAGCGGAATTCATGGAACCACCCTAATCGGCGACCACGTGGGTGACGTTAGCCTTGTGCCCGCGCCCCGGTACCCCAACCGGCAGAGGGAGCCGACTCAAACTCGGTCCAGTGTGGGTTCGAATCCCACCCGGGGCACTCAGTCAGACGCCGTTGCCGGCTCGATACCCAGCCGGGGCTTGACCTCTGAAAGTCGAGCGAGCAGCCCGTTGACGAAACTCGAGGACTCGTCGGTCGAGAGATCCTGGGCGAGGGCAACTGCCTCGGACATCGCAACCGTGTCGGGGATATCGTCACGGTAGAGAACCTCATACGCAGAGAGCCGTAGCAGAGAGCGATCCACTGCCGGCATGCGCTCTAGGCTCCACCCCATCGAATACGTACTCAGAAGCTCGTCGATGCGCTCTTGGTTGGCGATCACGCCTTCGACGAGATCGGTGACGTAGCCGTTTAGCTCAGGCTCACCCTCAGCCGCCCGACGATTGGTCTGAGTGGCGAGAACGTCGAGGGGAGCGAGCTGGCGCATATCGGCTTCATACAGAATGTCGAGTGCGCGCTTGCGGGCCTTGCTGCGAGCTGACATCGGCTAGTTCACGCGACCGATGTACGAGCCGTCGCGGGTATCGACCTTGATCTTGGTGTCAGACTCGATGAAGAGAGGTACCTGGATAGTGGCACCGGTCTCGAGGGTGGCGGGCTTGGTGCCACCCGTCGAACGATCTCCCTGAAGGCCCGGCTCCGTGTAGGTGATCATAAGTTCAACCGAGGCTGGTAGCTCGACAATGATCGCCGTGCCGTTGTGAACGCTCACGTTGGCAACCTGATTCTCGAGCAGGTAATCAGCGGAGTCCCCGACAACAGCATTGGAGACTGTGTACTGATCGAAGGAGACGGTGTCCATGAAGATCCCGTCATCGCCATCGCGGTAGAGGTACTGCATGTCGCGACGATCCACATTCTCGGTCTCGACCTTGACGCCGGCGTTGAACGTGCGATCGACAACCTTGCCCGTGAGGACATTCTTCAACTTGGAACGCACGAATGCGCCACCTTTGCCGGGCTTCACGTGCTGGAACTCGATGACTGTCCAGAGCTGGCCGTCGATGTTGAGGACGAGTCCGTTCTTGAGGTCATTGCTGGTTGCCACGATGTCTCCTGCGCTTGTCGGTCGTCAGCCCACGATTCGAAGGTCTCGCGGACTCGTGGTGAGGCTGCGGTGACCATCGGCCGTGACCAGGAGGGAATCCTCGATTCGGACTCCCCCGCGGCCGGGAAGGTAGACCCCTGGCTCAACGGTGATCGTTGTTTCGGCTGCAAGTCTACCTTCGGAGCGGGCGCCGATCATCGGCGCCTCGTGGATATCGAGCCCCGTGCCGTGGCCGAGCCCATGACCGAAGTGCTCGCCATAGCCCGCCTCGACAATAAGTTCGCGCGCCGCGGCATCCAACTCGGCTAGAGCCACACCCGGTCGCACGGCCTCTCGGGCCGATGCCGCCGCGCATGCGACGAGATCGTGCAGCTCGATCTGCCAGGCGCTCGGCTCACCCACGATGAAGGTTCGAGTCATATCGGCGTGATAACCCTCGACTCGTGCACCGCTGTCGATGATGAGCAGGTCTCCGGGAGTGAGGCACGTCAGACCGGGCTCATGGTGCGGCTTGGCGGAATTAGAGCCAGCAGCCACGATCGTCGGGAATGCCCGATCCTCGGCCCCCAACTCCGCGAAGATCTGCTCCAGCCGCCGAGCGAGGGTTACTTCGGTATCGCCCACTCGGATTTCATCAGCGAGTTCCTCCACTGCATGCGAGGTGATTGCATTCGCACGCTCAAGTGCAGCGATCTCAGTCGAGTCCTTGATCTCCCTGAGCCTCGAGACGAGCGGGGACACCAGGCTCACGGCTAGACCTGAAGCCACCACGGCGTTCATTTCGTCAACACTCACCGTTGATTCGAGCGCGATCGCGCTTGCGCCCTGAGCGATGACTTGATTGACGATCGCTGGCGAGCAACGCCGGGCAACGAGGACACCCAAATCGGGGCATTGCTCCGCCGCCTGCTCAATGTAGCGACCGTCAGTGCTGAAGATGTCGCCGTCCGGACCCGACGCGGAGACGAACAACGCTGCATTACTCCCGCTGAACCCCGTGAGATATCGAATATCCGAGACGTGTAAGACGAGGAGACCATCGCCGTGCTCGACGATCAGACTGCGCAGGCGATCACGCCGTGCGCGCGTCATGTCAACGCTGGGCAAGCGCCTGGATGGCCAACGCGTAGCCGGCAAGACCAAATCCGGCGATGGTTCCGGTGGCCACGCCTGCGACGACGGAAGTGTGCCTGAACTCTTCACGTGCCGCCGGATTGGAGATGTGAACCTCGATAAGAGGCGCGGTCAGCATGGCGCAGGCATCACGAACCGCGTACGAGTAATGCGTGAATGCAGCGGGATTAAGGATGACCGGGGTACCGGAGTCGGCTGCTTCATGGAGCCAGCCGATCAGCTCGGCCTCGTCGTTGGTCTGCCGCACGTCTGCGGTCATGCCGTGCATCGCAGCCGAGCTCTGGCACAGGCTCACGAGATCAGCGAAGGTCGAGGCGCCGTAGATCCCGGGCTCGCGGGTACCAAGTCGGTTCAGGTTTGGTCCGTTAAGGACGAGGACGGCATTCACCGCTCCAGGTTAGCGTCAGTGCGTCGAAATTCGGTCATAAGCGGCCCGAAGTGCCTCTGCTGGCGGTCCTTGGAGGGCAGAGGGTGAACCGATCGAGTCGAGGATCACGAATCTGAGTAGGGATCCACGCGCCTTCTTGTCGACTGCCATGGCTGCAAGAAGCTCGTCCCAGTGTCCTGCCACGTATGAGATCGGGAGGCCAAGGAGTTCAAGAATCTCCCGATGCTCAGCGACACCCTCGACGCTGAGGTGGCCCGTGAGCTGGGACAACTCTGCTACGTACAGCATTCCTACAGCCACGGCATCGCCATGGCGCCAGCGATAGTTCTCAATTCTCTCGATCGCATGCCCAAAGGTGTGCCCGTAATTGAGCACCTCTCGACCTAGCTTGCGACTTTCACCCGTAGCGGAGGTCTCGCGGAAGTCATCACTGACGACATCAGCCTTGACCTGCACTGCTCGTCGAATCAGATCAGGCAGCAATTCACCTGCCGGATCGAGTGCGACGTTGGGAGTCTTGCGAATATCGGTCAGGATGCTTGTGTCACGAGTGAATCCCACCTTGATCACCTCGGCCATTCCAGCCCGAAGATCAGCATGAGGCAGGGTGAGCAGGCTTGCCACATCACACAGAACTCCGACGGGGCTATGGAAACTACCTACGAGGTTCTTGCCGGCGGAGGTATTGATACCGGTCTTGCCGCCCACTGCTGCGTCCACCATGCCCAGCAGTGTCGTCGGCACGTGCACGACTCGGATTCCCCGAAGCCACGTTGCGGCAACAAAACCTGCAAGGTCAGTCGTCGCCCCGCCGCCCACGCTGATGACGGCGTCATTGCGCGTGAAGCCGGCCTGGCCTAACGCTCCCCAGCACATCTCCGCCACGCTTGACCACTTCGCATCCTCGGCGTCCGGCAATTCGATCTGTTGGGCAATTAGACCTGCGTCACTCATCGCATCGGCAATCGTGGAGGCGAGTTCACGTTGAGTGGGTGCATGAATCACGGCCACCCGATTCGCCCCGGGAATCATCGAGGCAATGGAGCCGAGCAGACCAGTACCAATGACAACGTCGTAATCGACGTCAGCCGAAACGTGAACGATCGTCAGGTTCATGCCGCCACCGCCGCGAGCACGCTGGAGGTTACCTCGCGCACGGCTCGACCGTCGGTGTCGATGGTTATCGTGGCGACGCTCTCGTACAGCGGCGTGCGCTCGTTGAGCAGTTGAGTGAGTCGGCCACGAACGTTGCCGAGCAGCAGAGGCCGCGCCTGGTT
The DNA here is from genome assembly GCA_051006695.1 of Candidatus Nanopelagicales bacterium. GTDB lineage: Bacteria > Actinomycetota > Actinomycetes > S36-B12 > S36-B12 > CAIKZY01. The sequence goes on along the minus strand of JBPCSY010000165.1, from coordinate 4,364 downwards.
CATGCCGACACGGCTGGCGGCATCCGAGACATTGACGCGTAGCCAGACCACTGTGTGATCGGCGAGGCGCGCGCGAGTCAACTCGGAGAGAATCGCACCGCCGCCCAGCGCGACGATGCCGGTGTGCTCCGTCAGAGCACGACGTACGGCTTCCTCCTCACGAAGACGAAACTCGGGTTCACCCAGCTCCACGAACATGTCGGCGACCGACATGCCTGACTCCTCCTCGATCAGCGCATCGGTGTCCACGAAGGGCACCTGCAGTCGCTCCGCGACACGACGCCCCACCGTGCTCTTACCGGCACCCGGAGCGCCGATCAGCACAGCGACCGGCGCACTCATCGCACCGAGAGGTTCTCGAGGTACGAATCGAGATTGCGCTTTGTCTCAGCCACGCTATCGCCGCCGAACTTCTCGAGCAGTGCATCTGCAAGTACCAACAGGACCATCGCCTCTGCCACGACCCCCGCAGCGGGTACCGCGCACACATCCGAGCGCTGATTGATTGCGGGCGCAATCTCACCGGTCACGACATCGACCGTGCGCAGAGCGCGGGGAATGGTGGAGATTGGCTTCATCGCTGCGCGAACGCGCAGGGTCTCGCCGGTGGACATCCCGCCCTCGGTGCCGCCGGATTTTCCAGACGTGCGCTCGAGCCCTGCATCACCGGGAACGATCTCATCCTGGGCCTGCGAGCCACGGATCTCGGCCAGGCGAAAGCCCTCGCCGAACTCGACACCCTTGATCGCCTGAATTCCCATCAATGCGGCCGCCAGCTTGGAGTCGAGACGACGATCCCAGTGCACATGCGAACCGAGCCCGGCAGGCAGCCCGTAGGCCACGACCTCCACGATTCCACCCAGGGTGTCCCCATCGCGATGGGCCGCGGAGATCTCCTCTTCCATCGCAGTAGCGGCGCTGTCGTCGAGGCAGCGCACGGGACTGTCATCAACGCGCTGGAGATCCTCGGGCATAGGCAGCACGTCACTTTCACTCGACGCCGCTCCGATGCGCACCACGTGACTGAGGACCTCGATACCGGCCACCTGGCGACAGAAGGCGCGAGCGACGGCTCCCAGCGCTACACGCGCTGCTGTCTCGCGGGCACTCGCCCGCTCGAGAATCGGGCGGGCATCGGTGAATCCGTACTTCTGCATTCCGGTGAGATCCGCATGGCCCGGGCGCGGACGACTCAGTGGCGCATTGCGCGCGAGTGCGTCGAGTTCACCTTGATCAACGGGGTCGGGTGACATCACCTGCTCCCACTTGGGCCATTCGCTTTTGCCGACCTCGATGGCCACAGGGCCGCCGAGCGTGAGCCCATGGCGCACTCCACCGAGAATTCTCACTTCGTCGCGCTCGAACTTCATGCGCGCGCCGCGACCAGCTCCAAGTCGACGCCGGGCGAGATCGAGCCCGATCTCGGCGGTCGTGATCTCGATGCCGGCGGGCAGGCCTTCGGCAATTGTCACCAGGGCAGGCCCATGAGATTCGCCTGCAGTCAGCCAACGCACCATGTCACTATCCTTCCAGGTCCTCAAGCCCGCTCATGCCACCCCCACCCGCGTGGGTCAGATGCCGCGAAGAGCCTCGCGCATGGCATCGACCGGGGCTGGTTGTCCAGTCATCAAGTGGACCTGCCGCGTGGCCTGCCACAAGAGCATGTCGCGTCCGCTCGCCACCGATACGTTCGGCCAGGCACTCGCAAGGGCTGAGGGCCAGGGGTGATAGCTGGCGTCGAGTAGAGCGGACCTCGGATTGATCGAGGCTGTGGCCCACTCGCGTGCCACATCGCCGGGAAGGACACTGACGAGAATGTCTTCGATGACGGGGACCGGGTCGAGGTTGGATATTTCCGCCTTGATTCCGTGAGCTTCTGCCAGTCGGGCAATATCCCGCGCCTGCTCAGCACGTCGAGCGCACACAACCAGTGACTCGACCCCCAAGCCGATCATTGCGGCAACCGCACTTCGGGCCGTGGCTCCGGCCCCCAGGATTCTTGCGCTGCCTGCGACGGTCACGCCGATCTCTCCGAACGCCCGCTCAATGCCAAAAACATCCGTATTCGCGCCCGCCCATCCGGATTTCGCGCGATAGATCGTGTTCACTGAAGCCGTCAGTTCAGCCATCTCCTCGACCCCCGTGAGGAGTGGCTGCACGGACTCTTTCAGCGGCATGGTCAGGGACAGCCCGATCCAGTCGGAGTCGAGCGACGCAAGAAAATCCGGCATCCGATCGACTGTCATCTCGATGGCTTCATACGAGCAGTCAAGTCCGAGAGCCGCGTAGGCAGCGCGGTGTAGCACAGGTGACAGGGAATGCTCGATCGGAGAGCCGAGTACCGCCGCATGAAGGGTCACGGTTGGCTGCCCTTCGAGCCCAGATAAGACTGGAACTCACGCTTGAGTTCCAGGAACCTGTCATACGACTTCGCGAACTTGGTCTCCTTCGTGTCAGGGTTGACGGTGACGAAGTACAGCCACTTCCCCCGGGCAGGGTTCAATGCTGCCTCGATGGCCGCATCTCCGGGAGAGTTGATCGGAGTCGGCGGCAAGCCCTTGACAACGTAGGTGTTGTAAGGGGTCTTCGAATCCAGTTGTTCCTGGCTGAGGTTGAGTCTCGTGACGCCCAGCCCATACGCAGTAGTGGAATCGAATTGGAGCGGCATCCCAGCATCGAGACGGTTGTAGACCACTCGCGCGATCTTGGCGAAGTCGTTAGGGGTTCCCTCACCCTGGAGCAGTGACGCGATGATCAGGATTTCGTAGGGGGTGCGACCGACCTGAGCGGCGCGAGCAACCAGCTCGGAGTCAGCACTCGCCTGCTCGAAGCGCTTGACGAAGCTGCGCAACAGGGACTTGGCGGACTCGTCACCGGCGAGATCGTAGGTGGCAGGGAACATGAAGCCCTCAGGGCGATCATTCGCCCAGCCCGGCAGCCGCAATTGCCCGGGGTCTTGCAAGACCGCCTCGAAGTCCGAGAGGGGAACGTGAGCCGCGTCTGAGGCTATCTCGAGTGTCTGAGTGAGCCTGAGTCCCTCGGGTAGGACCAGTCGGCTGGACGCTCGGGAGACGGGATCCAGCATGAGTGCGACGGCACCGTCGCCGCTCATCTGTCGACGAAGCGTGTAGGTGCCCGGACCGATGGTCGTGGAGTCCTCGTTGGCCGATGCCGCCGAGACGAAGGCATCGGCTGACTTCACGACATCAGCCTTCGCCAAGGTGGCGCCCATAGCCGTGAGCGAATCACCCTTTCTCACCACGATGGTCACCGAGCCGGTTCCGGGGCCTGCGTAGTCATCGCTGCCGGACGCAGATCGGATGAATGTCAGCGCTCCCCATCCGATTCCGAAGATGACCAGCACTGCGACCACGAGGCCGAGGATTCGGCCGATGCCGGATCGATGGCGTGATGGTGGAAGTGGCTCAGCGCTGAGGAGCTCGTCGAGAGAACTCATCAGGTCTCCCTTCGCACCTCGGTACCCATCGGCTGCCCCGAGGATCTCTCACTATCCAAACATGCCTGGAGCAACACGACCGCCGACGCGCTGTCAATCACCGATCGTGACGACTTTGCCGTGCGTCCGGCCTCGTGAAGGCCACGTTGCGCTTGAACTGTCGTGAGTCGTTCGTCATGCAGGCGAATCGGGACTTCCGTGACGCGTGCGAGATCGGACACCCATTCCTGCGTGTACTCGGCCGCTGGCCCGTACTGCCCGGACATCGTGATCGGAAGTCCCACGATGATCTCGATCACCTCGTACTCCACTGCGAGATCGCGAACTCGAATGACCGAGTTCTCTCCCGCTGGCACTGCCTCGAGAGGGACCGCCAGAACACCCCCAGGATCGCTTCGGGCTATTCCGATACGAGCCTTGCCGACATCGCACGCGAGCCGAATGCCGGGGCGCATGCTTAGTGACCGAGCCGCTCGCGCAGGAAGGTCTCTACCGCCACGAATGCGTCGTCAACACCGTCGATGCGAGTGCCTCCGCCCTGCGCGAAGTCCAGCTTGCCACCACCGCGGCCATCGATACACGTCAATGCGGACTTCAGCAGTGCGTTGGCCTCAACTCCCATATCGATGGCCTTCTGGTTGACTCCCGCCACGAGCGACACCTTGCCCTCCTCGATAGCGGTGCCGACCAGCACTGCCGGGATCTCATCCCGTTGACGACCCCGAGCCGAGGCAACGAGCTCGCGAAGGTCATTGGCATTCGTGCCGGACGGTGCGGCGAAGGCCCAGAACTGAACCGGCCCGATGGCCTTGCCTTCTCCGATGATCCCGGACAGATTCGTCGTGAGTTGCGCACTGCGCACCTTGGCCAGATCGCGCTCAGCATCCTTGAGGGCCGCGATAGTCGC
>JBPCSY010000164.1:0-6902 GCA_051006695.1 Candidatus Nanopelagicales bacterium | reverse complement strand
CGCATCAACGACGGTACGGGCGATCTGCCCTGTCGACCTCGGCGCAGTCACGACCTTTGGGCTCAGCTGTCCGGGGTCCTTGACCAGGAGCGGCACGTGAGCGACCTCGGACCAACGCTGCTCGAGAGTGTCGCCCACTCGTCGATCGATCCGGGTCGTCATCGTCGCACCGTGATCAGCCGTGAAGATGACCATGGTGGAGTTCATCAGGTCGTTCTGTTCCAGATAGTCGAGCAATTGACCGAGCTGGCGGTCCATGTCGATCGCGGCATTCGCCCAGAGTCGACGCTCGATCGACTCCAGCTCGGGAGATGTGTAAAGACCGTCCTTGTCGCTGCCCACCATGTGAGCGCCGTCGACGACGGGCAAGGTGGCGGGGTAGATCTGCTTGCCCTCGCGGTCGACCGCCCAGGGAGCATGGGTCCGAATGGTGTGCCACAGCGCGAAGAAGGGTGCATCGGGGCTCGCCTTGCGCACCTCGTCAATCCCGCTGATTGCCTTGCCCACCGTGTGACCCTCGGCGTTATCGCCGAACTCATCGCCGCCGCTCCAGAAGTCTCGCCACTTACCATCGAGCTCCGGAAAGGCATTGCTGAACGGGGGCGCCAATGCGACACGACCGGCCACAGCAGCCGTGTCCTTCGCGAAGTTCACGAAGCGCGACACAACGCCGGTCTCCTGATCATTACCGACGCTTGCGCAGTCGTTGGTGTCGCACTCGAAGTGGTAGATCGGTGATTCCATCACTACCGAGTACTCAGTGCCCAGCCCCGGCACAATGCCGATGCCGGCTCGCACCTTGTCCATGCGATCACTGCCGACCGCGGGCACGTCGGCGATGCCGTTGAGCTGCGCGGGCACGGCATAGTCGGTGTAGTTCGCCGCTGCGTACGCGTGCGTGTAGGTCGTGGAAAGCTTCTGCAGCCGCTGGAGATTAGGGAACTCCGGGCGGACAGCACCAGCCTGGTCCATCACGAGTGGGTACTGGAGTTCATCAGAGATGACCCAGACCACATTGGGTCGTTGCGCATCCGCGCTGAACGCAAGCTCATTCGCAGTTGACGGAACTCCCCCGTTCTGGGTGAGCACGAGCGGAACTGCAGCCGCGCCGGCCGCGAACAGCATGAGGATCAGACCCATGGTGATGCGCCGGGATAGTTCGGTCAGCAGCAGAGCGACAACCAGGCCCACGATCGGGCCGAGGATAGGTGCAGAGGAGAGAAAGGAGCGCGACAGCAGGTTGCCCAGCAGGAACCAGGTGGTGAGCAGCATGACTGTGGATGCGGTGATGTCGAATGCGCGAGCGCTCGCCTTGCGACGAATCAGGGTGAGGATGCCGAATAAGAGGAGCCACAGGCCGATGATCGCGAGGAGAAGAACGACCAGCCACGCAATTGCCGAGACCCCGTGGGCGGCAAAGAAGACCTGATTGCTCGCGATCTTCTCATTCGAGGGAATGACGATGACGAGAATGAACGGGGCGAGAATCCAGGCAGCCGTGTCGCGTGCGCTGAAGTTGCGCCGTTCGTGGAGCACGTCAGTTCCAGGCGTTGACGACAACGCGCGTTGCCGACGTAGTGCCGACCTCCTCGACGTGGGCGAAGCGTGCGCGAAGCGCATCGAGCAACGCCATCGTCGAGTAGTCACCACTCCAGTTGGGAATCTGGCTCAGCAGCAATCGAACCTTCTCGTCATCTTCAGTGGCGAACTCGATCTGCACCGGGGCACCGAATCGAGCGAGTGCCTCGATCGCGAAGGGCATGGGCGTTCCCTGGGTGATGACCACGTGATGCAGTACGGCCTGGCAGATCACCGCGGTGGGCCGAACTCGGGAGAGGAAGGACGCGAATTCGGCATCGAGAAGGCCGGAGGCGGGGGTCAGGTTCGTGATGTCACCGAGAATTGGAGTGATACGACGGGCAAGATCAGGATTACTCGAGACTCCTGCGTACAGCACGTCCAGGGCTCCGGAATCAGCATCCATCACGATGACGCCGGCATGTGCATCCCGCACCAGGCGTGACGCCGTGAAGCCATCGTTGCCACCGACGTCGAGTACGAGTCGTTCGCGTCCGGGAACTGCGTTGATGAACTCTGCCGCGAATGCTGACTTGCGCGTGAGATCGCTTTCCTCGTAATGCTCGCGAGAGCCGTAGCCCACCCACGTCGTCGCATGTGCCTCGCCATGCAGCTTCGCGACCTGCTTGCCGAGTCGCTTCGTGAGCCCCTTGGTGGCCGAGCGCGCGAGATCGCGGTTCTTGTTGGCTTCGTCGGCGAATTGGGTCTCGCTCGGCGCCTTCGACGTCGGTCGAGTGGTCGCCTGCAGGAGCAGGAGGGAGAGACTGCGTCGTCTTCCCTTCGGCAGCAGCTGGCGGGCTGCATCGGAACGTAGGCCTCGGTGACGTGAAAGCTGCCAGGCATCTGCCGCAGTCACGTGGTCACCCGAGCCAACTGCCAGCGGGTTGATGAAATGCTCGATGAACTGACGAGAGGCATTCCAGGACGGGTTCGGTCGCCACGTCTCGATGGAGCCAATGTCGATGAAGCGCGGGGTGAGCCCGTCGAACTGCACGTTGAATGCGGAGGCATCCTTGAGATCGAGACCGATGTCGAGGAGTCGCATACGCAAGCTCAAGGTGAGCGCAGCAGCCGACTCGAGCAATGAATTCGGCCACTCCCACGGATACGTGATGACCTCGACGGTGTCGACCCGGAAGACGCGCGAGTCAGGCTTGGGCTCCCGTCCGGAACTTCGCGCGAATGCCGCGAGTACCTGGGCGGCCTGATCGCCTTCGACTCGATCGAAGGGAACCAGTGCACTCTCGGCGATCAATGCGTCGTAGAGCGCGGAGTCGCGCAGGACGTTGATAGCGGCAGCTGATGCCGGACTCGCGATGCGGTACCAGGTGCCGTCGTGATGGAAGGCAGCGTTCTCGGGATCTCGGAAGCTGGCCGTCGGCTGTGAGCTCACTGCTCGGTCGGAGCTGACTCGGTGGGCTCAGTCGATGTCGGCGCTGACTTGCCCGGGCCGCGGCCGCGGATTGATGCCCACTTCGAGCGGATGAAGAACCAGATGCCTGCGGCGCCGCTGGCGATGGCGGCCAGCAGGTAGGAACCCGTTCCGGCGTCGATGTAACCGACGGTCTTGAGCATCTGTTCACCTCTTGGTCGAGTGCGCGTAACGGTGAGCGTACAGGGAGGGGCAGACTGAGCCAGTGCAGTCAGCAGCCTTGAGATCACCCCGGAGCTGGGGAATTCTGATTCTCGGCACGGTCTGCGCCGGCATCGCGGTAGCCCTGCTCCTGGACTCGGCCTTCGGGGTGGCCCCCGTTGACGCCGTCTTCTCCGGAATCAGCCGCCAAACGGGAATCAGCGTCGGTACTGCCCTGATCGCGGCCTGCATCGTCCTGGTGATCTTCGCCTGGCTACTCGGAGTCAAACCAGGTCTGGGCACCGTGGTCTCGTTCTTCGGAATCGGCTTGACCGTGGACGCCACGACGTGGTTCCTCGATGCCACGGGGTGGAGTGTCAGTGACAGTGCTTGGCAGGTGCGCCTGCTGGTCTGGCTGGCGGCGGCGCCACTGCTCGGCTTCGCGGCCGCCTGCATGTATTCCAGCGGCCTGGGGGCAAGCCCCTACGACCTGTTCGTGCAGTCGATGGGTCGGTTTCACTTGTCGATCCCGGTCGCCCGCATCATCATCGATGGCGCGATGCTGCTCGTGGCCTTCCTGATCGGCGGTGCCTGGGGTATCGGCACGGTCGGGCTGATGCTCGCCATCCCGCTCTTCCTCAAGCTGTTCCTGCCTCTGGTAGGCCGCTTCGCTCCGCATCAATCCTTTGAGCATCCGGCCCGTTCCGCTAGTAGTTGACAGTTCAACTAGGTAGGCGGATACTCAAGGCATGAGTACCGTCACCGATCGCATGCCTGCCGTCTTCCTTGGTCATGGCGCCCCGCCCCTTCTCGACGACAGGCTCTGGTGCGCCGAACTGTCCGCCTGGGCAGGCGAGCTCCCCCGTCCGAAGGCAATCCTGATCGTGTCAGCGCACTGGGAACAGGCGCCGATCAGCCTCTCCGCGGCTGCGGCGGCCACTCCCCTGATCTACGACTTCGGTGGCTTCGATCCGAAGTACTACTCAATGCAGTACTCGACGCCCGACGCCTCGGCCCTGTCGACACTCGTGACGTCGGTGCTGCCTGATGGCATGACGGTGCATCAACACGCTTCGCGTGGTCTCGACCACGGCGCGTGGGTCCCGCTGAAGGTGATGTACCCGGATGCCGACATCCCCGTTCTCCAGCTTTCCCTCCCGACACATGACCCCGAGACATTGCTCGAGATCGGTCGCAGGCTTGCGCCCTTACGCGATGCAGGAGTGCTCATCATCGGCTCTGGCTTCCTGACACACGGCCTTCCGTACCTTCGCGACTGGAGCACCGATGCCAAGCCGCCCGGGTGGTCTGTGGACTTCGACCTGTGGGCCAACGACGCCATGGCACGTGGTGATCTCGATACCTTGATGGATTACCGCAATCAGGCCCCGGGCATGCCGTACGCGCATCCGACTGTCGAGCACCTCTCGCCGCTGTTCGTCGCCCTCGGTGCTGCGAGCGCTCCCGATAGTGCGCCATCGGTCACCATCGACGGTTACTTTTATGGCCTGGCTAAGCGATCGATTCAGGTCGCCTGACGAAGGGCTCCACCATGGGCTCCACCGGAGATCCACAGGCTAATCGCCTTCCCAAGAAGATCTACGAGGACGAGCTGTACCGCCTGCAGGCCGAGCTCGTGAAGATGCAGGAGTGGATTCGCCTCGAAGGGCTGCGCGTTGTCGTGCTTTTCGAAGGCCGAGATGCGGCAGGGAAGGGCTCCGCGATCAAGCGAGTGGCCGAGTACTTGAATCCACGCGTCGCGCAGATTGTCGCGCTTCCGACGCCGACCGAACGCCAGCGCACGCAGTGGTACTTCCAGCGCTATGTCGATCATCTGCCGGCCGCTGGCGAGATCCGGCTCTTCGATCGATCCTGGTACAACCGCGCGGGGGTCGAGCGCGTCATGGACTTCTGCACCCCCGAGGAATACCGACGCTTCCTGCATCAGACGCCGATCTTAGAACGGCTCCTGGTCGAGGACGGAATCCTCCTGCGCAAGTACTGGTTCAGTGTCAGCGACGATGAGCAGGAACGCCGGTTCAAGTCACGCCTCGCTGATCCGATGCGGCAGTGGAAGCTCTCTCCGATGGATCTCGAGTCCATCACCCGCTGGGAGGATTACTCACGCGCAAAGGACGAGATGCTCGTGCATACCGACATCCCCGAGTCTCCCTGGTTCATTGTCGAAGCTGATGACAAGCGACGTGCGCGCCTGAACATGATTCATCACCTGCTGTCGACGATTCCCTACGAACAGGTGATGCGACCGCCGCTCGAGCTTCCGCATCGTCCGAAGTCGAGGGGGTATGAGCGTCCGCCGAAGGACTTGAGCACCTACGTGCCCGACTACGCCGCGGGTCTGCCGGGAAACTGAGGGATCAGAGTTCGGTACCGCGACCGGGTGCGTGACTCTCCAGGAGTGCGTACACCTCACTGGCGCGATAGCGGCGATGCCCGCCGAGGGTGCGAATGCTCGCGAGCTTGCCGGCCTTGGCCCACCGAGTGACGGTCTTGGGATCGACACGGAAGAGGGCTGCTACCTCAGACGGGGTGAGCAACTGCTCGGACTCTGGCCCGGCCATGCGTTCCTCCCCGCTTGGAAAATTGGCGTACTTGGCTTCGCGAACCGTCGTACTGTCCCATCCTGGTGGGGGTGCGGCAAGCGTAAATGGCCGAAATACATCGTTTTTCCGTTGCTTGAGGGCCTATTCCCGGCTGATCGACGACTGGAGTCCGAAATGTCCGTTCCCACCCGACCGGACCGGATAGCCGCTGCCAAGGGCGCCAGGTAGACTCCACATCATTAACGCGCGGTGGCCCCGGGGCTGCTGCGCGAGTTCCGTCCAATACGTACCGGGGCGATGGCCCCGAATAAGGGGGTCGAGCCATGGGGCGCGGCCGGGCCAAGGCGAAGCAGACCAAGGTTGCCCGCGAGCTTAAGTACGGTGGTCCGCAGACCGATTTCGATCGTCTGCAGGCTGAGCTCGGCGGAGGAAGCAGCACATACACCAGCACGAGCGTCGACACCGATGATGTCGACGATGAGGACGACCCCTACGCGAAGTACCTCAACGACGACGAGAAGTAAGTTCAGGCGTACGCGACTACAGCGCGTAGGAGCCGATCAGCGTCGTCGCGCCACCCTTGCCACCCTTGGCTTCGGCATCGCCGTGCTCACCTTCGCGGCGGGCACGGACTACCCCGCACACCCACGACGGCACGCCTCGGCCATCGAGAAGGCGAAGCGCCTCGTCGACTGATGCCGCCGGAACGATCGCGATCATTCCCATGCCCATGTTGAATGTGCGCTCGAGTTCGATCTGGTCGACCTTGCCCAGACGTCCGATCACAGTGAAGACAGGTTGAGGAGTCCAGGTCGAACGATCGATGTCGACAGCAAGATGCTGCGGCAACACGCGGGCGATATTCGCGGCAATGCCACCGCCGGTGATGTGGCTCATCGCGTGCACCTCGACGGCATCGGCAAGAGCCAGGCAGTCCTTCGCGTAGATGCGCGTCGGGATGATCAACTCCTCGCCCACCGTGTGACCGAATTCGTCAATCGTGGCAGAAAGGCCCGGGCCACCATCGCCGAGGAGAACGTAACGTGCGAGCGAGTACCCGTTGGAGTGCAGGCCCGACGACTTCATCGCGATGACGACATCGCCGTCACGCACGAGATCAGCGCTCAGCAGACGGTCGGCTTCGACGACGCCGGTACCGGCACCGGCCATGTCGTACTCATGTGGCC
>JBPCSY010000163.1:0-2999 GCA_051006695.1 Candidatus Nanopelagicales bacterium | reverse complement strand
TCACCGAGGCGACAGACGAGTTCACGCGCCGTGCCGAGGGCACGGGCGAGGGCGAGCGTCATCTCATCGCAGATGAGATCTGGGAGCGCACTGCATGGGCCGGTCTGCCGATGCGTGCGCTGCATGCTGCCCAGCGCTTGGGCATGATCGGCAATGACTCCGCTCGTATTGCCGCTGCGACAAATGGACCCTGGAAGCGACTCAGCACTCCTCGCGGTCAGATCTTTACGCGCACGAGCGGATCATCCGCTCGACTTGCACTGCACCTGGTGAACTAGCCCTTCAGCCAGAGCGCAGTCTCGGCGCCCACGGCCAGAACATCCTCGCCGCCTGTGTTGAGCAGTGCCACATCATCGCTCGAGCTGATCAGCACCTCTGACCCCCATGTCGCAGGCAGGTGCACGGTTGCGTTGTTGAGGTTGATGATCGATATGACAGCCGAGCCATCAGATGCCGTTCGTCGGAAGGCGAGCACATCACTCATGTGATCGAGCCAGTCGAGGGGCCCCTCGCCGAGGGCGGAAAGCTCGCGGCGCAAGTGCAGTGCATCGCGGTAAAGCTCGAGGGTTGAGCCCTCGACCCCGGATTCTGCGGCGACAGAAACGTCGGCCCAGTCGGCCGGCTGAGGCAACCAGCTCGCCGATCCGGAGTTGAAACCGAATGACGCCACCTCGCCCGACCACGGGATCGGAACTCGGCAGCCATCGCGAGTGCCGTCAGTGCCGCCACTGCGATGCCAGGCGGGATCCTGGCGTACGGCGGCATCAAGCTCGCTGACCTCGCGAAGGCCGAGCTCCTCACCCTGGTAGATGTAGGCGGAGCCGGGCAGGGTCAGCATGAAGAGCGTGGCCGCACGTGCTCGACGCAGGCCGCGCTCGGCGTCGACGACGCACGTCAGGCGGGTGTCGTTGTCGAAGCCCGGCGCCAGGCGAGTGGCGTGACGCACTACGTCGTGGTTGGAGAGCACCCAGGTGGGCGGGGCACCGATCTTCGAATGGTTTGCGATGGTGTCATCGATCGACTTTCGCATCCTCTCTGCATTCCAGCCGGCCTGCAGGTAGTCGAAGTTGAATGAGGTGTGCAACTCATCAGGGCGCTGATAACGCGCGAGCCGTTCAGGGTTGGGTACCCAAGTCTCGCCGCAGAACACTCGGGGCGGGTCGTACTCATCAGCCACCTTGCGCCACTCGCGGTAGATGTCGTGCACGGCATCCTGATCCCAGAAGGGTGCATGCGGCTGGTCACCAAGGAGCTCAGGCTCGCCGTCGGCGTAGTCGTAGTCGGGGAGACCTGATTCCTTCGCCATGCCATGTGCGACGTCGATACGAAAGCCGTCGACTCCGCGGTCGAACCAGAATCGCAGGATGTCGCGAAATTCCGCGCGCACCTCCTCGTTCTCCCAGTTGAAGTCCGGCTGGGTACTGTCGAACAGGTGTAGATACCAGAACGGGGTCGGGTTGCCCTGGGAGTCAGTCAGCGGCGACCAGCCGCTGCCGTGGAAGACGCTCTTCCAGTTGTTCGGTGGCAGCTCGTGATTGGCGCCCTTGCCCTCGCGGATCATGTAGCGATCCCAGGCTGCGGAGCCCGGATCTGACTTCAGTACCTCCTGGAACCACTCGTGCTCACTGCTCGAGTGGTTCGGGACGATGTCCATGAACACGCGCAGATTGCGGGCATGTGCCTGCTCGATGAGTTCGGTCATGTCATCGAGCGTGCCCAGGCGCGCGTCAACGGAGCGGTAGTCGGCGACGTCGTAGCCTCCATCGTGCAGGGGTGAGGCGTAGAACGGCGAGATCCAGAGAGCATCGACACCGAGGTCATGCAGGTAGTCGAGGCGGCTGATGATCCCGCGCACATCGCCCATGCCATCCGAGTCGCTGTCAGCGAAGGAGCGAGGGTAGACCTGGTAGATGACGGCATCGCGCCACCAATTCGCGTTCGTGTCCATGTCGTGAGTCCTCGGGGCTAGTGGGAACCGGGGGAGTCGTCGATGTTCTGCATGGCGTGAGCGGCGCCCACGAGGTACATCCACAGCTGGCTCTCGAGCTCTGAGTCCTGCATGTTCATCTCGAGAATTGCATCGTGCATATGCGTGAGCCAGCGATCGCGAGCTTCTGCGTCGATGGCGAAATCCATGTGACGCATGCGCAGGCGCGGATGTCCGCGCTCCTCACCGTAGGTCTGCGGACCTCCCCAGTACTGCTCCATGAACATCAGGAGGCGGCGCTCCGCTTCGTCCATCTCATGGGCGGGGTACATCGGAGCGAGCACCGAGTCATTGCGCACACCGGCGTAGAAGCGCGCGATGAGCTTGCTGAAGAACTCGTGCCCGCCGAATTGCTCGTACGGGGTGATCTGCTTCTCGGTATCGCTCACGTCCCTATTGTGACCGATCCCCAGCGGTCTGCTGCGCCCGCTCCACGATGTGGCGTGCCATGGGCGGGAAGACGAATGCGTGGAACGGCGCGACAGCCCACCAGTAGATGTGCCCGGCGAGACTTCGGGGCCAATAGACCGCCCGCTGTACGAGTCTCGACTCGTGGGGGCCGACGGACTGCACATGGAATTCCAGCCAAGCCCTGCCCGGCATCTTCATCTCGGCGCGTAGTCGAAGCAGGTCTGGCTGATCCTTCGTCTCGACTCTCCAGAAGTCGACCGGTTCGCCGACCATGAGATGGCGGGGATCGCGGCGACCTCGACGTAGGCCGACGCCTCCGAGGAGACGGTCGATCAGGCCGCGAATCTTCCAGAGCAGATTGGCGGAATACCAGCCGTTCTCGCCGCCGATGCACTCGACAGCACGCCAGAGATCATCGGCAGAGGCGTGGCAGTCGACTTCACGAACATCCGTATAGAGGGTGCCGCCGGACCACTGCGGGTCCGTGGGAAGTGGGTCGCTGGGTGCTCCGGGAGTGGCCGCGCCTGACCACCGCGTGATGACATCCGCCTCGCGGATGCGTGCCAGAGCGAGCTTGACCGCAGCGTCGAAGGGGATGAGC
>JBPCSY010000162.1:0-2804 GCA_051006695.1 Candidatus Nanopelagicales bacterium | reverse complement strand
CCTTCTACTTTCGACGCTTCCTGAGAGTAGAAGGTGCCCATCGCGATGCGCCCGGTCTGCGCGCGCTGGCGAAGGAGCATCGCGGTAATGACAAAGCCCGAGATCGCGAAAAACACGTCGACACCGATGAATCCGCCCGAGACGGGCAGGCGTGCGTGGAAGAGCACGACCAGGACGACAGCGAGAGCGCGCAGACCCTGGATATCGGGGCGCCGGGAACTGCGTTCGCCCAGGGGCAGGGCGGAGATCGGTTCCGGGGAAGCCACGTGCCTATCTTTCACCCTCGGTCGTAAGGGCCGAAATTGTCCTCATGGTGGACGTCCCGCGGGGTCGAAGGGGACGAAGGTCCCGAGAAGACCTGACTCTTGCCGCGCGTGAAGCACCTACACGCCTTGGAGTATGGAATCGCTGAATACCAACGAAGGGTCAGATCATGGGTGCGCTAGATCTCGCACGCTGGCAATTTGCCATCACCACCGTCTATCACTTCCTGTTCGTGCCGCTCACCCTTGGAACCGTCTGGTTCGTCGTGGGCTTCCAGACTGCGTATTACCGAACCGGCAACGTGAAGTACCTCAAGCTCACGAAATTCTTCGGAAAGCTCTTCCTGATCAACTTCGCCATGGGCGTGGTGACCGGCATCGTCCAGGAATTCCAGTTCGGCATGAACTGGTCCGAGTACTCGCGCTTCGTCGGTGACGTCTTCGGCGCACCGCTCGCGATGGAAGGCCTGCTGGCGTTCTTCCTTGAGTCGACATTCATTGGGCTGTGGATCTTCGGATGGGATCGTCTCCCGAAGCGGCTCCATCTCGCCACGATCTGGGCTGCCGCCATCGGCACGCTGCTCTCCGCCTTCTTCATCCTTGCCGCTAACGCCTGGATGCAGCATCCGGTCGGCTACGTCATCGATCAGGCCACCGGCCGCGCAGTGCTCAATGACATCGGTGCCGTGCTCTTCCAGAACACCTCAGTGATCGCCTTCTTCCACACCATCTCTGCCTCGTTCCTGGTGGCCGGCTCCGGTGTCGCCGCCATCGGCGCATGGATGCTCATGAAGAACCGCCAGGTCGACATCTTCAGGCCGGCCGTGAAGGCGGGAGCCATCGTGGTGCTGCTGTCGGCTGTCGTGGTCTCGATCACCGGTGACATGGATGCCAAGATCATGGTGCAGCAGCAGCCGATGAAGATGGCTGCTGCAGAGGCGCTGTACGACACCTCCGCCAATGCTCCTTTCTCGATTCTCAGCATCGGCGATGTCGCCGGCGATTCGGCAACCGCGGTCATCGAGGTACCCGGGCTCACGTCATTCCTGGGCACCGGCTCATTCGACGGAACAGTGCAGGGCATCAATGACCTGCAGGCCCAGTACGAGCAGACCTACGGACCGGGCAACTACGCGCCGTACGTGCCCGTCAGTTACTGGGGCTTTCGCCTGATGATCGGCCTGGGCATGATCGCCGCGCTGTGGGCCCTATGGGCTCTGTGGCTGATTCGGGGAGGCCGTGTTCCGCGCAGCAGGCTGTTCGGGATCAGCAGCCTGTTCATCACGCTGGGCCCGCTCCTGGGAATTTCCGCCGGCTGGATCTTCACCGAGATGGGCCGCCAGCCCTGGATCGTGTTCGGCGCGCAGAAGACCTCCGATGCGGTCTCACCGCTTGTCGCGCCCGCAGAGGTATGGATCTCGATGATCGGCTTCACGCTGGTCTACGCGGTTCTCGCCATCATCGAGCTACGCCTGCTGCTGCGCTACATCCGCGCAGGTGCCCCGGAGAACGTCATCGAGGATCCCTATGACGACTCCACGAAAGATGCCGACAAGCAGCTCTACTTCGCGTACTGATCGAAAGACGAGGAATAGCCCATGGAACTCGTAACTGTCTGGTTCATCCTGGTCGCCGTGCTCTGGATCGGGTACCTCGTTCTCGACGGATTCGACCTCGGTGTCGGAATGCTCCTGCCGTTCATCGGCAAGGACGATCTTCGTCGTCGCGTCATGATCAACACGATCGGTCCGGTCTGGGATGGCAATGAGGTGTGGCTTCTTGTCGCGGGCGGCGCGACATTCGCCGCATTCCCGCTCTGGTACGCCACGCTCTTCAGCGGTTTCTACCTCGCGCTCTTCCTTCTCCTGCTGGCTCTGATCCTGCGCGGTGTCGCATTCGAGTACCGCAGCAAGCATGACTCGGTGAAATGGCGTGCCGGCTGGGACAAGGCAATCTTCGTTGGTTCCGTGCTTCCTCCGCTGCTGCTCGGCGTCGCCTTCGGCAACATCTTCGGCGGCTCGAAGATCGGCCCGATTGCGGGGACACCGGCAGACTTCCCCTTCGCGACCGATGCCGGCCCGATCAACTACCTGGGCAGCTTCTTCGACCTGCTCCTCAATCCCTTTGCCCTCGTGATCGGCGTCATGCTCGTGCTCGTGTTCGCGACGCACGGTGCGATCTTCCTGGCGCTCAAGACCGGTGGAGAGGTGCGCGAGGCCTCGCGCAAGGTCGCAGTCAGGGTCGGCGTGGCAGCTGCCGTGTTCGCAGTGGTCGGCCTGCTCTGGGCCCAGGCCTACTCGGGCCGCGTCGCCGTCACCTTGCCGATCGTCCTCATCGCCGCGGTGCTGTGGCTGGCCGGCATCGGAATGACCCTCAAGGGCCGTGACGGGTGGGCTTTCCTGTTCAGTGCCGGCACTATCGCTCTTGCCGTCACCGCACTGTTCGTCGGTGCCTTCCCCAACATCATGGTCAGCAGCATCGACTCGGCCTACAACCTCACGGTCGACAATGCCTCGAGCCAGTCGTACACCCTCACGGTGA
>JBPCSY010000161.1:0-3563 GCA_051006695.1 Candidatus Nanopelagicales bacterium | reverse complement strand
TTCGTCCTCGTCGTAGATGCCAGAGAAGCCGAAGGCGATACGCGCGCCCTGGATCAGGGCTTTGTGGCGCAGGAAGCGTTTGGTGTGCGACTGCCATGGGCCGGCGTAGTTGCCACGCGGAGCCTGATACACCTCGTCCAGGTATTCGCGCACGATGGTCGGCTTGTCACGATCCTTGCGGTAGATGACAACCTCGCACCATTCCGGGCAAGGCTTTCCGCCCGCAGGGGTGACGATCTCTTCCGAGTAATGAAACTCCATCCCGTTGAAGTTTGGGTTCTCGTTGATGATCCGCGACCAGCCATCGACGCCGACCACCGGCACAATCGCGCCCTTGTCCGAGAAGGCGTAAATCTCCTTGGTGAAAGGGTTGAGCTTGTACTGGTCGGCGACGATCAGTAGGGCGGCCATCTGCTCGTTGGTGACGACGGTATCGCCGCGCTGGCGGAAGGCGGTCGCCTTGAGGGTGTCCATGAGCTTCGCCGGCTCGATGTGATAGCGGTCGGCGAAGCGCGAGACGAGCGACTGGCGCTGCTGGGCGGTGGTGATCTGGTTGGTCATGCTGTTCTCCTGTTTGGTATTGTTTGGTGCGATTAAGCGGCAGCGGAAATGCGGACATTGCGGAAAGCCGGCACGGTCGCCTGGATGTCGGCGGCAGGGATCAGGCTCTTGCTGATCGTCCAGCGCTCGCCGGCCTCGCGGTGATAAGCCCGGTAGCTTTCCTTGTTGGTGCCTGCGCCGATCTTGAAAGCCCCGGCGTGCACGGTCTTGGCGGCCTCGATGATCGTCAGGATTTCGGCCTTGGCGGTCTTCTGGCGTTTCTCGGCGTCGTTCTTGGCGACCTTGGCGGCCTCGTGCTCGGCGCACAGCATAATCAGGCGGTCATTGTCCGACAGATCAACTTCCGTGCCGTTGTTGTTGACGTAGAGCTTCGAGATAACATCGCCGTCTTTGGTGTAGTCGGGCTCCGGCGGATTGCCAGCGGCGACGCGATCCCAGAGCTCGGCGACCTTGGCGCGGATCATAGCTCCCACTTCGGCGTCGCGCTCGCGCACCACGACCTTCGGGGTGTTGCCCCCGACCAGCGGGGCGATCAGCGACCAGTTGAGGCCAGCGACTTCGAGCTGGTGTTGAACCTGCATTTCGATCTGCGGGGTAGCCTCGATGGTCTCGCCGTCGTCGATCCAATTCCGGCGAAACTGCATGGCGTCGATGTTCTTGACTTCCATGATCCCATGCCCGTGCTCGCGGAACATGTTGCGGATCGTCTCGTCGCCGTCATAGCCGTCGGCCAGGCCAACAATCTTGAAGTCGAACGACGATCCCATGCGGACTTGCGGGATGCGCATGTAAACCTTGAACGGTTCGACGATCAGGCCGTAGTCCTCGGCGATGCCAAAGGCGATGGCGGATTCGAGACGGTTGCCCCACTTGGTGCGATCCGAACCCTTGAACGTGGCGGGGGCGAGAAGCCCGGCCTTGATGTTGTAGAGCTCGTAGAAGGTGTGGCTGTTATCGTATGCTCCCGCATCAAACAACCCGGCCGCTTCGGTTGATGTGACATCGCCCTTACGGGCTTCGAGCCAATCGGCTTCGGTGGTGAAGTCGATGATCTGGCGAGTGAGTTCCATGTTTCTCTCCGGTTGATGTTCGCATACCTCGTATGAGGCACGGTTCGATATTATAACCGATCGTGCGAATACGCAACCGTATTTTGCGAAATCTAACCAGCCGGGGAGAAGTGTCTCGTTTTTCAGACAGGTAGGGCTAGTTGCGCGTCCACAGGATCGGCGACGCCCATTCGAGGGTGGCGCTTTCCTGGGTGAATGGGCCGGCCAGATTGACGGTGTTCTCTTTGTAGCCGCGCCTGACCATGGCGACGACGACCGATCCGCCCTTCACCTTGCATAGGCACACGCGCCCGAGATAGCCCGGGTCAACGCCGTCCGGCTCCTTGCAGAACATCACCCAGCCGTCTGCCCAGTCGAGCGCCGTTCCCGTCGTTCTGAATTGCACCGCGATACTTCCCTTGGGCACGTCTTCAGGAGCTGTCGTGCGCTCAACCGTGCCCGCTTCGTGCATATCCACCGTGCCATCGCCCCGCACCGCACCGATCACCTTTACGCGTCCGCCGCCTGGGTTCTTCACCGAGATGCCGGCGTTCTCGACAATCTTGTGCAGCGGCACGCCGAATATGTTGGACAGCTGCGCAGCCTCTTCGAGCTGTAGCTTGCGAGCCCCGCTGAAGGTCAAACTGAGTTGTGAATGGTTCATGCCCATGCGCCCGGCCAGCGCTCTAAGCGACAGCTTTTTCTCTGCCATCAGGGAGTCGAAGAAGCGTCGGTTGAGCTCGGACATGAATCTTTCCAGGTGGTGCGGCTGCCTGACCATACCCTCACATAATGCGTTCATCAACATTGCGATGATGTTTAGATTAAGGTAACATCGGTTTTCTTTCCAGACCACCCAGAGGGGCTATGAACATAATCACCGACCAGCAGATTGACGGCGCTGCCGCCAAGTACCTGCGGGAGAAAGCCGGGCAAAGCCAGCGTGCTTTCTGGCGAACCTTCGGCATGACGCAATCGTGCGGATGCCGTTACGAGGGCGGTGCAGCGATCCCGGATGCCATTCGCACATTGATCTTTATGATCCACATCGCTGGCCTCAAGATCGACGCATCGACCGAAGAAGGCGCGGCCTCGCTGATCCGCCTCGCAAAGTTACAAGCCAGTGAACAGGCTGAAGAGAAAGCCGCCATCGGCGAGAAGCTCCAGACTGTTCTCGGCCATGTAAAATCAGCAGCCGACGTGCTGCAAACCGTTTAATCCACCAACGAAGGAGAAGCTGTGGCTTCCTTGAACCAAGTACAACTGATCGGCAATCTAGGCGCCGATCCCGAAACCCGTTTCACCACCTCCGGTGATGCGGTCTGCAATATCCGTCTAGCGACTACCGAGACCTGGAAGGACAAGGCGACCGGCGAGCAGAAGGAAGCAACCGAGTGGCACCGGATCGTGTTCTACCGCCGCCTCGCCGAGATTGCCGGCCAGTACCTCAAGAAGGGATCGCAGGTCTTCATCCAGGGCAGCATCAACACCCGGAAGTGGACGGACAAGGATGGCGTCGAGAAGTACACCACCGAGATCAAAGCGACTGAAATGAAAATGCTAGGCGGCAAGCGTGAAGGCGGCAACGACGCCACGGGCACCAGCACTAGCCGTGCTGAATATGCGGCAGCAAGCAGCGGCGGCGCACCGGCACCGGCCAGCGTCAACGACCTGTCGGACGATATCCCATTTTAGTCATGCCGGAGATTGACGATTACGAGCGCCTAGCCGACGAGTCGGACATGGCTACGCTGCGGGAGGGACAGTTCCTCTCCGTAGCGCTCGACAAGGTAGCAAAGGCAAAGCCCGTTGAGCCGACGGGCTTTTGTCTCGATCCTGACTGCGAAGAGCGATTCCTGACAGACCGGCAGATCAAGTCATATCGCAAGAAGGGCTTTCCGCCTGACGCCAAGCGATTCTGTGACAGCGATTGCCGCGACGGGTTCGAGAAGC
>JBPCSY010000160.1:0-7807 GCA_051006695.1 Candidatus Nanopelagicales bacterium | reverse complement strand
GGTCTGGATCGCATTTCCGATCATCTTGTCCTTGGTGGACCCCAGTAGCTCTGCATTGATGTAATCACCGGCCGCCGGAATGAAGGTGAGCAGAGTTCCGGCCACGACGCCCGGGAGGGACAGCGGCCAGGTGACCTTGCGGAAGGTGGTCAACGGCGAGGCGTAGAGATCAGAGCCAGCCTCGATCAAGCGATAGTCGATCTTTCCCAGCGCCGCATAGAGCGGGAGGATCATGAAGGGCAGGAAGTTGTACGTGAGACCGGCGATGACTGCGATCGGAGTGTTGAGAACGCGGCCATCGGGCAGGAGATGAAGGGTATTGAGGGTCGAGGTGATGAAACCGTCATCGGCGAGAATCGTCTTCCAGGCATAGGTGCGAAGCAGGAATGACGCGAAGAGAGGCGCGATCACCAGCACCAGGAGCAGCGAGCTCCACCTCCCCGACCTGAAGGCGATGAAGTACGCGAGCGGGTACGCGATGATCAAGGCCAGCGCGGTGGCTATACCCGCGTAGACGAATGACCGTACGAACAACGGCCAGTACTCGGCGATGGCCTGCCAGTAGTTTCCGATCTCGAAGCCCACTGCGTACTTGCCTGGCTTGCCCGGGATCGGCTTCTGCAGACTGGTCACGAAGAGTGTCACGAGCGGAATGGCAAAGAAGATCGCCAACCAGGCAATGCCCGGAAGTAGCAGGAAGTACCCGGTGCGCGATCTGCGCTGGGCTGCCTCGGCCGGCGCCGCCAGCGCGTTACCCGGTAGTACGTGAGCCACGATTACTCGCCCTCGAGTGACTCTGCTGCCTCGCGGAGCTCACGAACATCCGCGGGCACGCCTGCAGAGGGATCCTGTCGACCGTCGAGGCCGAAAGTGTGCGCGGGTGACCAGTGCACGATGACCTCATCGCCTACATCGCAGCGGTCACCGACGATGCTGTTCTGCTCGAACACGATGAGCTCTTGGTCCCACGACGTGCGGACGAGGTACTGGGTCGAGACACCCGTGTAGGAGACATCAGTGACTCGGCCTCGAGCCCGGTTGTGATGATCGGGAACCTTGGTCGAGTCGACGAGGTCGAGAATAGTGAGCTTCTCGGGCCTGACGCCGACGATCACGGACTCGCCTGTGGAGAAGTTCCGCTGGCTTGGAAGTCGGAAGGTCTCCCCGTAGGCGCTGACGTCGACGAGTTCACCCGAGCCTGACTTACGGCCCTCGATGAGGTTTGCCTGGCCCAGGAAGTTGGCCACGAAAACGGTGCGCGGTGATTCGTAGATCTCGGCCGGGTGGCCCATCTGCTCGATTCGTCCCTTGTTCATCACGGCAACGGTGTCGGCCATGGTCATGGCCTCCTCCTGATCGTGAGTCACGTGCACGAAAGTAGTGCCGACCTCGGTCTGGATGCGCTTGAGCTCGATCTGCATCTGCCGGCGCAGTTTGAGGTCGAGGGCGCCGAGCGGCTCGTCGAGAAGTAGCACCTCGGGCTGGTTGATCAACGCGCGAGCGACCGCGACGCGCTGCTGCTGACCGCCGGAGAGCTGAGCAGGCTTGCGACGAGCTAACGGCGCGAGTTCGACGAGCTCGAGCATGTCCATCACCGGTGAAGTGACGTCCTTGATGCCTCGGCGGCGAAGACCGAAGGCCACGTTCTCGAAGATGTCAAGGTGAGGAAAGAGCGCGTACGACTGGAACACGGTGTTCACCGGACGCTTATGCGGAGGCATCCGCGTGACATCACTGTCACCGATACGAATCGTGCCCGACGTCGGATCCTCAAGACCGGCCACCATGCGAAGCGTGGTGGTCTTCCCGCATCCCGAAGCCCCCAGCAGCGCGAAGAAGGAACCCGCAGGGATTGTGAGCGTGAGGTCGTCGACTGCCGCGGTGTCGCCGAAGCGCTTTGTCAGGTTCTCGAGTCGAAGGTCTTCGACCTTGCGCACAGCAGAGTTCACGGGAAATCCTTCTAGTGAGTGTGCGAGGGAATCAGTTTCCGATGGCCTTCTGGAAGTCTCGCTGGTACTGGATCTCCTGCTCAGGAGTCAGCGACATGAAGACAAACGAATTGTCGAGCATCGCCGAGGTTGGGAAGATCCAGGGATTCTCGGCAAGAGTCGGATCGATTGCCGTGATGGCCTCCTGCGCGCCCGCGACGGGACAGATGTACTGCACATACGCCGCAACCTCGGCAGCGACCTTGGGGTCGTAGTAGTTGTTGATCAACAGTTCGGCGTTCGTCTTGTGCGCGGCAAGTGCCGGGATGAGCATGTTGTCGGTCCAGAGCATCCCGCCGGACTCAGGCAGCGCAATGCCGAAGTCACTGCCGAGCTGGATCATGTCGCCCGACCAGCCGATCACGGCGATGACATCACCGCTCTCGAGCGCACCAGCGTAGTCATTTCCGGTGACCTGACGAACCTGACCGCTATCGACCTGCTTAGTCAGCTCGGCGAGACCGGCCTGCCATTGATCCTCGGTGAAGTTCGAGGGGTCAGCACCCTGCCAGGCCAGGATGCAACCCATGGTGTCGCGCATTTCCGACAGGAGGGTGTCGCGGCCATTGAGCTTCGGATCGAACAGCTGATCGAGGCTCGACATCGTGTCAGTGCCGAGGGTCTCCTTGAGCTTTGCCTTGTTCCAGCCCAGGAGGCCGAAGCCTGATTGCCACGGCAGCGAGTACTGGCGCCCTGGATCGAAGCTGACGTCCTGCCACTTGGGAAGCAGATTTCCGGCATTGGGGATATTCGCCTTGTCGAGCTTCTGTGCGTAGCCGTTCTCAATCCACAGGCCCGCCATCCAGTCGGTCAGCACGACGAGATCGCGCCCGATGTCCTGCCCCTGCTCGAGCTGAGTCCGTACCTTGGCATAGAACTCGTTGTTGTCGTTGACATCCTCGGTGTACGTGACCGCGATCCCCGTCTGGGCCTCGAAGGCCTTGAGGGAGGGGTACTCGCCGGTCTCGTCATTGACATCGAGGTAGAGCGGCCAGTTCGACCAGTTCACGACCTTGTCCGTGGCCGATTGATCTGCAGCGCTGGCCGGGCTGGCGGAAGCGCTTGATCCGTCATCGCCACCGGCGCCGCAGGCTGCGGCGACCATGGCCACGCCACCGAGTCCGGCTGCCTGCATGACGCGTCGACGCGAAACTGAGGACTTCATCATTCCGGCAATCTGCTCCGCTGGCTGGCCCTGCTTCGACATGGTGTCCTCTCGATCGGTGACGTGCTGCGCTGTGCCTGCATGTAAGCACGAGGAAGGGCGTGAGACAAGGACCTCACGTCGTAAACTCCCGCGCTCCTGCAGTCAGACCCCCCGTAACGTCGGACCGGCTCCAGCTGCCGTGGCGAGCGCAAGGATGACTCCTTGGAGCTGGTCGACGTCGTTCTCATGAAGCTGGCCTGTTGTCACCCGTACGTGCGCGGTCTCCGTCGGCCCCACCATGAAGGGCGTTCCGGGCGCCACCCGCACCCCCATGGCGGCAAGGGCGATGAGTGCAGCCCGCTCATCGGCCACCTCAACCCACGCATTGATCCCATCGCCGGTCGTGCTGGTGATGCCCTGACCGGCCAGGCCCGCGCGCAAGGCCAGGCTGCGCATCGCGTAGGTACTGCGTGCTCGAGTGACCGCGGTGATGGCCGCGGGGTCGGTAAGCAACTCCACGAGAACCGCTTGGAGAAGTCTGCTTGTCCAGCCGGGACCGAGCATGCGGCGCGAGATGAGTGGATCAATGGCATCGGCGGAGCCGCCCACGGCCGCGATTCTCAGATCCGGTCCATGTGACTTCGAGTAACTGCGGATGTGCACCGTTCTCTCGGGTAAGTGGCATCCGATGCTGACGTCCTCGCCTGTCGCGATGTCACCCGAGTGATCATCCTCGATCACCCACACCTGAGTCGGCCGTAGCACGCGGGCGAGCTCCGCGGCTCGCCCCACCGACATGTTGGTACCAGTGGGATTCTGCGCTCGTGGCTGCACGAAGAGTGCGACTGGCTCGTGCGCGAGTGCCTCCTTGAGCTGTGCGGGGATGATGCCCTCGTCATCCATCGATACCGGGATGATCTCGGCCCCGCTTCGCTCGAGGAGGTCGATCAGCGGCGGGAATCCCGGATTCTCCATCACCACTCGATCACCCAGGCGCACCACCTGTTCCACCACTCGTGACAAGGCGTCCAGCGCTCCGTCCACGACAGTCAGTCGCTCCGGCTCGAATGGCCAGGTGCGGCGGAGCAGATCCTGGAGTTGTGGCAGGACAGGATCATCGAGATAACTCGTGGTCCAGGCCAACTGTCGAGTCGTTACCCGCTCCAGGGCATCTCGCAGGTCAGGCAGCAGTGCCGGATCAGGGGTGCCGGTCGACAGGTCAAGCCCCTCCGCGCCAGGAGCGCCACCGATGCTGAGATATCGCACCGGCCGGGAGGGCTCACTGGGCGCAAGTACGAACGTACCCGCACGTCCGCGCGCCTTGATCGCTCCGACTGCCGCCAGGGCCTGCCAGGCCTCACTGACGGTCGCGGGGCTGATCCCGAGATCATGTGCGAGGTCACGGACAGTCGGAAGGCGATCACCTTCCACGAGGCGACCGGATCGAATGAGACGGTGCACGGCGGCGGCGATGCCCTTGGGCGAGCGGTCATGAACGGCAGCGACAAGCAGCGCCTCGTGCGCCGAGTCGACTGTGCTGGTCATGGACACGCCTCCCTTGTGGCGCAAAAGTACAGAAAATTTGTTTCGAAAAATCACTTTCGAAACATTTTGTTGAATCGCCTGTGTAACACATTGGAAACTGTCTAACCTGCAGAATCACAAAGCACGTTCTCCATTCGCTGTATCGATTCGGGCAACGCAGGCGACTTCGCTGCACGAATATTTGTCACTCGCACTAGGAGGAATTCATGACAGTCGTTCGCGCGGCGCTCGTCCAGACCAACTGGACCGGCGACAAGGAATCCATGATCGTCGTCCACGAGAACTACGCCCGCGAGGCCGCGGCCCAGGGCGCTCAGGTCATCTGCTTCCAGGAGCTGTTCTACGGGCCCTACTTCTGCCAGGTGCAGGACAAGAAGTTCTACGAGTACGCCGAGGCGATTCCGGGTCCCATCACCGAGCGCTTCCAGAAGCTCGCCAAGGAGCTCAACATGGTGATGGTGCTCCCGATGTACGAGGAGGACCAGCCCGGCATCCTGTACAACACCGCGGCGGTCATCGACGCCGACGGCAGTTACCTCGGCAAGTACCGCAAGCAGCACATCCCACATGTCGGTGGATTCTGGGAGAAGTTCTACTTCCGTCCCGGCAACGGCGGCTACCCCGTGTTCGACACCGCCGTCGGCAAGATCGGCGTCTACATCTGCTACGACCGCCACTTCCCCGAAGGCTGGCGTGCGCTCGGTGTCAACGGTGCGCAGATCGTATTCAATCCTTCGGCCACCTCGCGTTGACTCTCGCAGTACCTCTGGAGCATCGAGCAGCCTGCGGCCGCTGTCGCAAACGAGTACTACGTGGGCGCGATCAACCGCGTCGGCATCGAGGATCTCGGCGATGATGACTTCTACGGACAGTCGTACTTCGTGGATCCCGAGGGTGCCTACGTCGGCGAGAAGGGTGATCCGTACAAGCCCGAGCTGATCGTTCGCGACCTGAACATGGACCTGCTCACCGAGGTGCGCAATCGCTGGCAGTTCTACCGCGATCGTCGTCCGGATGCCTACCAGGACCTCACCCGCCCGTAACTCGCTCCACCGCTTCGAAGCATCGTCAGTCAATCAGTTGATCAGGGAGTAGTCATGACCATCCTCATCAAGAACGGAACTGTCGTCACGGCCCAGGGCAGCACCCAGGCTGACGTGCTGATCGACGGCGAGCGCATCGCCGCCGTTCTCGCACCGGGAGACACCACCCTCGGAGCGAATATCGAAGCAAGCGCCGACCGTGTCATCGATGCCACCGGGAAGTACGTCGTTCCCGGTGGCATCGACGGGCACACGCATATGGAGATGCCCTTCGGCGGCACGGTTGCCTCCGATAGTTTCGAGACAGGCACGCGCGCTGCGGCGTGGGGCGGGACCACCACGATCATCGACTTCGCGGTGCAGAAGCAGGGCGAGCGCGTGCAGGACTGCCTCGCAGCCTGGCACGAGAAGGCCAGTGGAAATTGCGCGATCGACTATGGCTTCCATCAGGTCGTCGGCGGGGTCGACAGCGAGTCACTTAAGGCTATGGATGAACTCGTCGACGAGGGCGTGACCACCTTCAAGCTGTTCATGGCATACCCGGGCGTCTTCTTGAGCTCCGATGGCCAGATCCTTCAGGCGATGCAGCAGGCCAGCAGCAATGGCTCGATGATCATGATGCACGCGGAGAATGGCAGTGCCATCGACGTTCTCGTCGCTCAGGCGCTGGCCGAGGGCAAGACGGACCCGAAATACCACTCACTTACCCGCCCGTGGGAGACCGAGGCCGAGGCCACGAACCGAGCGATCATGCTCGCGCGCATGACCGGCGCACCTTTGTACATCGTGCATATGTCGGCAAAGCAGGCTGTTGAGGTACTTCAGAAGCACAAGGACGAAGGCTGGAATGTCTTCGGCGAGACCTGCCCGCAGTACCTCTACCTCTCCCTCGAGGAGCAGCTGGCCCAGCCGGGCTTCGAGGGAGCGAAGTGGGTCTGCTCGACTCCCCTGCGCTCGCGCGCGGAGGGACATCAGGATGAACTCTGGCGCTACCTGCGCACCAACGATCTCTCGGTGATCAGCACCGACCACTGCCCCTTCTGCTTTAAGGAGCAGAAGGAAATGGGCGTCGGGGATTTCTCGAAGATCCCGAACGGCATCGGCTCAGTCGAGCACCGCATGGACCTCATCTTCCAGGGTGTCGTGGACGGAAAGATCACCGTCGAGCGCTGGGTCGAGCTCTGCAGCACTACGCCGGCTCGCATGTTCGGCCTGTACGGCCGCAAGGGCGCTATCGCTCCCGGCTTCGATGCCGATGTCGTGATCTACGACCCGGCGGGGCGCACGGAGATCGGCCTGCACAAGACGCATCACATGAACATGGATCACTCGGCCTGGGAGGGCTACGTGATCGATGGGCACGTCGACACGGTCATCTCACGCGGCACGGTTGTCATCGATGACAACGCCTACCTCGGAACCAAGGGACACGGCCAGTTCCTCAAGCGCGGCCTCTCGCAGTACCTCATCTGATCCCCCGAACACATAGACGAAAGCGGTAATCGTGCGCACCATCGACCACTGGATAAACGGCACCAACGTTCCCTCAACCTCGGGGCGAACCGCACCGGTGTTCAACCCCGCTACCGGAGAGCAGCAGGCTTCTGTCGGCCTGGCAAGTGTCGCGGAGGTCGACGCCGTGGTGGCTGCCTCCAAGGCTGCCGCGGCTTCCTGGCGCTCGTCGTCACTGTCGAAGCGTGCCGAGATCATGTTCAAGTTCCGCCAGCTCGTCGATGAGAATCGCGGCAAGATCGCCGATCTCATCTCCATCGAGCATGGCAAGGTTCCCAGTGACGCAGCAGGAGAGCTCGCTCGCGGCATCGAGAACCTCGAGTTCGCCTGCGGCATCCCGAACCTCCTCAAGGGCGGATACAGCGAGCAGGTGTCGGGCGGTATTGATGTCTACTCGATCAAGCAGCCCCTCGGTGTCGTCGCAGGCATTACCCCCTTCAACTTCCCCGCCATGGTGCCGATGTGGATGTTCGCCAACGCAATTGCCTGTGGCAAAGCCTTCATACTCAATCCCAGCGAGAAGGATCCTTCGGTCAACACCTTCATCGCGGAGTTGCTCAAGCAGGCAGGTC
>JBPCSY010000159.1:0-3085 GCA_051006695.1 Candidatus Nanopelagicales bacterium | reverse complement strand
TGCGACGTCACCGGTGAGCATGGTCTTGCCGCCGATCGTGACTCCGCGCAGGAATTCGGTCTCCGTGCCCACGTTGGTGAAGCGGCCGACCAAGGTCGCGGCGCCGGGGGTGGCCGGATCGAGGACCAGGGTCAGGCCCTGCGCCTTGAGATTGCCCACCTGGACCTGGACGCCGTCGCCGCTGTTCATGCTCGACTGGACGGTGGTCGTGGCTCCCTGTCCCTGGAAGCACCCGCCCAGGAGGGGGGAGACGGCCACGAGGGCCACGGCGAGGGCTGCTGAGGTAAGTGCTGATCGCTTCACGGGCACAGGCTATAGGGGATCCCTAGGGGGATTCGCGGCGGCTCTCGATCGGGAAATGGGGCCGGTATCCCGTGGTAAAGTTGGCCCTCCTGGAAAGGGGTCCATCTTCATGGCATTCAGCGTGGGCGACACGGTCGTCTACCCGCATCACGGGGCAGCAGTCATCGAATCGGTCGAGATTCGCAAGGTCAAGGGCGAGGATCGCGAGTACCTCGTACTTCGCGTGGCTCAGGGCGACCTGACCGTCCGCGTGCCCTCCGACAACGTCGATCTCGTCGGCGTGCGTGATGTCGTGAACGCCGACGGTCTAGAGCGCGTGTTCAACGTGCTGCGCCAGCCGTACACCGAGGAGCCCACCAACTGGTCACGCCGTTACAAGGCCAATCTCGAGAAGCTCGCCTCCGGCGATGTCATCAAGGTGGCCGAGGTTGTCCGCGATCTGTGGCGCCGCGAGCGCGAGCGTGGCCTGTCGGCCGGCGAGAAGCGCATGCTTGCCAAGGCACGCCAGATTCTCGTCAGCGAGCTCGCACTCGCCGAGAAGACCGACGAGGTCAAGGCTGAGTCGATCCTCGACGAGGTACTCGCCTCCTAGTTCGTTCCCTGGGTGCGCGCGGTTTCACCGCGCGATCACCCTCTTCTCGACCTGAGGGGAGCACACGTGACCACTGCGGCACTCGTTCCCGCTGCGGGCAAGGGTGAGCGTCTCGGCGCCGGAACCCCCAAGGCACTACGCGAGGTCGGCGGAATTCCGCTGCTGGTCCACGCCGTACGTGGCCTGGCCGCATCGCGCGTCATCGATCTCATCGTCGTCGCTGCACCGGTCGACTTCGTCGACGACGTGAGAGCACTGCTGGGCGAACTTGATGTCACCTGCGACATCGAGGTGCTCGCCGGTGGCGACAGTCGCCAGGAATCCGTGGCTCGTGCACTTATCGCGCTGCCTGCCGAGGTCGACATCGTGCTGGTGCATGACGCCGCGCGTGCGCTCACTCCGCCCGAGCTCATTGCCTCGGTTGTGGCGGCAGTGGCCGCCGGTCACGCGGCTGTTGTTCCGGGTCTCGCTGTTACTGACACCCTCAAGCAGGTCAATGCGGCCAGTGATGTCGTGGCCACGCCGGATCGCGCATCGCTTCGTGCTGTGCAGACCCCGCAAGGCTTCATGCGCTCGGTTCTCCAGTCAGCGCATGCCGCCGTCGACCCATCCGCTCCGATTGCCACTGACGACGCAGGTCTTGTCGAGCGTGATGGCATCACCGTTCACGTCATTACCGGACACGAGGAAGCCTTCAAGGTCACCCGCCCGATCGACTTGATCCTCGCTGAGGCAGTACTCGCCAAGCGAAGGGCAAGTGGCAATGTCAGCTAGTTCCTCGAATGCCGTGCTCACCGGCATCGGCACCGACGTCCATGCATTCGAGGCGGGGCGCCCGATGTGGATGGCCGGGCTCCTGTGGCCGGGCGAGACCGGCCTCGCAGGTCATTCCGATGCGGATGCTGCCTCGCATGCGCTCTGCGATGCACTGCTGTCGGCCGCGGGGCTGGGTGATCTCGGTTCAGTGTTCGGCACCTCGGACCCGCAGTGGGCCTCAGCCTCCGGTGTCACGTTGCTCTCGCATGTGTCGACACTCGTGCGTGCGGCCGGATACTCGATCGTCAATGGCAGCGTGCAGGTCATCGGAAACTCGCCTCGGGTCGGCACACGTCGCGAGGAGGCGCAGGATGTGCTGTCTGCTGCCATCGGCGCACCCGTTCGTGTCTCCGGCACCACCACCGACGGCCTCGGCCTGACCGGTCGCGGCGAGGGCGTCGCGGCGATCGCCATCGCCGGTGTTATTTCCACGTAATCCCCGTCCCTATCGCTTCATCCACCGAAGGAGAACATCATGGCCACGCTTCCAGAAGCCGCACAGGCACTCTTCGACGCTGCCGAGTTCGTCACCCTGGCCACGGTCCAGCCTGATGGCCAGCCGCAGCTCTCCGTCGTCTGGGTCGAGCGCGATGGCGACGACCTGCTCATGTCGACCACCACGAATCGTCAGAAGCACCGCAATCTCCAGCGCGATCCACGCGCAAGCGTCCTGCTCTATGCAAAGGACAACCCGTACTCGTATGTCGAGGTGCGCGGCAACGTCACCATGACAGAGGAAGGCGGACGCGAGCTCATCGACCGCCTCAACCAGAAGTACATGGGCACCCCGCGCTACACGTGGGATGACGGCACCGACAACGTCCGCGTGGTCGTCCGCCTCAGCCCGACCAAGGTCAACTTCCAGTAGCCACAGCGTCCTGAGGTCCCCGATCGGCTCCGGCCTGTCGGGGATCTCGGCATTCGGGGCTCGGGCACGTGGCGTGAGGGGCCTCCAGGAGTCGGTACCCTTGGGCCCGTGCCTCTTTCCTTCTATGACACAGCCACGCGCTCGAGCCGGGAATTCGTCCCGATCGTGCCGGGCAAGGTCGGCATATACCTCTGCGGAGCCACTGTGCAGGCACCGCCGCACGTGGGGCACATCCGTTCATCGGTTGCCTTCGACGTCCTGCGGCGCTGGCTGATCGCCAGGGGTTATGACGTCACGTTCATCCGCAATGTGACGGACATCGACGACAAGATCATCCACAACGCTGGGCACGAGGACGTTCCCTACTGGGTCGTGGCGATGCGCAATGAGCGCAACTTCACCCGCGCCTACGACACGCTCGGCTGTATCCCACCGACCTACGAGCCGCGCGCCACCGGTCACATTCCCGAGATGATCGAGATGATGCAGCGCCTGATCGATGCCGG
>JBPCSY010000158.1:0-3090 GCA_051006695.1 Candidatus Nanopelagicales bacterium | reverse complement strand
ACTCACCGCTGGACTTGCTGACCCCTGATCTCGCCAAGCTCGTCGCGATCGGTGGGTTCCGAAAGCTGGCGCCGAAGGTGCGCGAGTACATGAAGGATCCGCGCACTGAGCGCATCTTCTCCTTCCAGGCGATGTATGCCGGCCTTTCGCCGTATGACGCCCTCGCGATCTACGCAGTGATTGCGTACATGGATTCCGTCGCTGGCGTGTTCTTCCCCAAGGGCGGCATGCATGCTCTGCCCGAGGCGATGGCCAAGGCAGCGGAGAAGCACGGCGTCACGTTCATGTACGACACCACGGTGACCTCGGTCGAGACTTCCGGCAATCGAGCGGTCGCGGTGCTCACCTCGAATGGCGAGCGCATCGCAGCCGATACGGTCGTACTCAACCCTGACCTGCCGGTTGCCTATCGCGATCTGCTCGGCAAGGAGCCCTGGTCAGTGCGGCGCCTGAACTACTCCCCCTCCTGCTTCCTGCTTCTTGCCGGCTCGAGCGCGAAGTACACGAAGACGGCTCATCACAACATTCACTTCGGCAAGTCGTGGCGCGGAGTGTTCGACGAGCTCATCGACAAGCAGCAGCTGATGAGCGATCCCAGCATCCTCGTCACCAACCCCACGTTTTCCGATCCCTCACTCGCACCTGCGGGCAAGGAGATCTACTACGTCCTGTTCCCCACCCCCAACCTCGATGCCGATATCGATTGGCGAGTGGAGACACCCCGCTACCGCGACCACATGGTCGAGATGCTCGAGAAGCGCGGCTACATCGGCTTCGGGGATGCGATCGAGGTCGAGAGCACGACCTCCCCACTCGACTGGCAGGCACGCGGAATGGAGCGCGGCGCACCGTTCGCGGCAGCGCACTCCTTCCTGCAGACCGGCCCGTTCCGGCCGAGCAATATGTGGGGCGAGAACGTCGTGTTCACCGGCTCGGGCACCCAGCCCGGCGTGGGCGTGCCGATGGTGCTGATCTCCGGGCGCCTGGCCGCGGAGCGAATCACCGGTGTCGACCGCTCGTATTCCTCGCGCGCCCGTAGGGTCTAGTCGTGTCGATCGGCCGGGCTTTCGTGCTGCGCCACGGCCTGGCCGGACTAGCCGGCACGGCGCTCGTTGCCGTCGGCGCACTCGGCATCGGCTGGCTGCCCCTCGAGACGAACCTGCTCGCCACACCGCTGGTCAATGCACTTCGCGGGTCGCTCACCGGCACCCTCGTCGCCCGAGGCTTCGTCTTCATCGGTCTCGCGGTGCTGCTGCAAGCCTGGCTCGTGCTCGGCGCAGAGCTTCGCATCGCTCACCGCACTCGTGACATCCTGGGCGTGCTGGCACTGTGGTCGATCCCGTTGCTGCTCGCTCCGCCGCTGTTCAGTCGCGATGTGTACTCGTATTACGTGCAGGGTCGACTCCTCGAGTCAGGCATCGATCCCACCACCAACGGTGTCGCGAGTGTCTCGGGCTGGTTCCAGGATGGCGCTGACCCGATGTGGGCGGAGGCGCCGACACCCTACGGACCGCTCTTCCTGATGATCGAGCGCACAGTGGCTTCCTTTGCGCATCCGAATGCCTATCTCGCTGGTATCGCCTTCCGACTCGTGGCGATCATCGGCGTGATACTGCTCGCGATCTACGTACCGCGACTTGCTCGAAGTCTCGGCGTGAACGAGGGTCGCGCCCTCTGGCTGGGCGTACTGAACCCGCTGATTCTGATGCATTTCATCTCCGGTGCTCACAATGATGCGCTCATGGTCGGCCTGCTCGTCGCCGGCCTGAGCCTCGCGGTCTGCAACCGATGCGTGTGGGGTG
This sequence comes from Candidatus Nanopelagicales bacterium, assembly GCA_051006695.1. Classification (GTDB taxonomy): domain Bacteria; phylum Actinomycetota; class Actinomycetes; order S36-B12; family S36-B12; genus CAIKZY01. Next base: position 1,288 of record JBPCSY010000158.1, on the reverse strand, counting down.
GAGTGCTGGTAGCCGGAGCTGCGTGCGTCAAGCCGATTGCGCTCATCGCACTGCCCTTCGTCGGCCTGCTGTGGGCTGGGCTGAACGCGAGCTGGGTCGCGCGCATCAAGGCATGGCTCATCACCGCACTAGTCGCGGGCGTCACTGTCGTATGCGTCTACCTGGTCGCCGATACGGGCTACGGCGTGATCAGCGCCGCCTTCGGCACGCCGTCGGGAGTCCTCACGTGGCTCTCGCCTTCGACCGCCATCGGGCAGGTCATGGGCTACGCCACCACATGGCTGGGCCTGACGGCCGACGGGATGAGTGCCGTTGCCATCGTGCGCGCCATCGCGAGCCTGGCCGCACTCGGCATCGTGGCCTGGCTGATCCTTCGCCCGGGTACCCGAAATCCGGTGCGCGGCGCAGCCCTGGCACTTGCCACCGTTGTCGTTCTCGGGCCGGTGATCCAGCCGTGGTACCTGCTCTGGTTCCTTCCGCTCTTCGCCGCATCGGGCCTAGGGGTGCGCGAAACCCGGATCGCGGTTCTCGCCACGGCAGCCTTCACCGTGCACGGGATGGTGGAGAGCAGCGCGACATCCGATAACTTCCTCGACGTGACCGATGGAATTACCTTCCTGCTTGCCGTGGTCATCACCGCGGTGATCCTGCTGGCGAGCCCGCGTGAGCGCAGACTCGTCCTCGGCGGTGATCCCGCGTGAGCGCACGCGATCTAGACGCGGCCGGCATCACCGGAAGCGCCATGCGCGAGTCGTATGAACTATGCCGCGAGCTCAACAAAAAGTACGGACGCACGTACTACCTTGCCACGCTGCTGCTGCCACCGGGCAAGCGTCCTTATGTGCATGCCCTGTATGGCTTCGCACGTTACGCCGATGAGATCGTCGATGACCTGAACTCCACGCTCACCGAAGAGCAGAAGGCCGAATGGCTGCGCGGTTGGGGCGAGCGATTTCTCGCCGACGTCGCGCGCGGTCACTCCGATGACCCCGTGTGCCGTGCCGTGGTCGACACCGTGCTGCGCTGGGATATCCCGCTCGAGTACTTCACGGCATTCCTGCACTCGATGACCATGGATCTCACCGTCACCGAGTACCGCACCTTCGAAGATCTCTACGAGTACGTCTACGGCTCTGCAGCAGTGATCGGGCTCCAGATGGTGCCGATCCTCGAGCCCGAGGCGCCCGAGGCCTTCGATCGAGCACGCGATCTCGGGATTGCCTTCCAGCTCGCCAATTTCATTCGCGACGTGAACGAGGATCTCGATCGCGGACGCGTGTACCTACCC
>JBPCSY010000157.1:0-4576 GCA_051006695.1 Candidatus Nanopelagicales bacterium | reverse complement strand
CGCTCGAGGTCGGCAATGTCGTCGACAACGCCGTCGTACTGCCGATGAACTCGGCCGGCTGCGTGGTCGCCCGCGATCTGGGAGCCGGCTACGGCGAACAGGTCTCACTGCGCGCAGGAGGTGCGGCATGACCAACTCGCAGTTCGGCGTCTTCGGCGTCGACCCGTGGTGGCTGGTGATCCTGAAGGTCGTCGCGATCTTCGTGATCCTCGTGCTGCTCACCTTGTTCACCATCTGGTGGGAGCGTCGCGTCGTCTCGCGCATGCAGAACCGCATCGGCCCGAACCGAGTCGGCCCGCAGGGTCTTCTGCAGTCACTGATGGATGGCATCAAGCTCGCCCTGAAGGAAGAGATCATCCCCAAGACCGCGCACCTCGCGGTCTACTGGATCGCCCCGGTGATCTCGGCAACCATGGCCTTCCTCGCCTTCGCGGTCATCCCGTTCGGCCCGACCGTCTCCATCTTCGGCGTCGAGACTCCGTTGCAGCTCACTGACTTCCCGGTTTCCGTGCTCTACGTGCTGGCGATTGCCTCGATCGGCATCTACGGCATCGTGCTCGCCGGCTGGTCGTCGGGCTCCACCTACCCGCTTCTTGGTGGCCTGCGCTCCAGCGCCCAGATGATCTCCTACGAGATCGCGATGGGCCTGTCGTTCGTGGCCGTCTTCCTCTACGCCGGCTCTATGTCGACCTCGGAAATTGTCTCCGCGCAGGCCTCGGTCTGGTTCGGCGTGATCCTGCTGCCGTCCTTCCTCATCTACGTGACCGCCATGACCGGCGAGACCAACCGCGCACCCTTCGATCTGCCGGAAGCAGAAGGCGAGCTCGTCGGCGGCTTCCACACCGAATACTCCTCGCTGAAGTTCGCGCTCTTCTTCCTCGCCGAGTACATCAACATGGTCACCGTTTCTGCGCTCGCGACCACGCTGTTCCTCGGCGGCTGGATGGCCCCGTGGCCGCTGTCGCTGTGGGAGGGCGCCAACACCGGCTGGTGGCCGATGCTCTGGTGGCTGCTGAAGGTGCAGATCTTCATCTTCGTCTTCATCTGGCTGCGCGGCACTCTTCCTCGCTTGCGTTACGACCAGTTCATGAAGTTCGGCTGGAAGCTGCTGATCCCGGTCTCGATCGTCTGGATCATCATCGTCGCGGTCGCGCGTGCACTGCGTAACGATGTCGACTTCAGCAATCAGAGCCTGCTGCTCGTCGGCGCAGCCGTCATCGTCCTGCTTCTGATCATCTCCTGGGCCTTCCAGGCGAAATCCGATCGCAAGCAAGCAGAACTCGACGCAGCTGCTGCAGCCGAGGCCGAGTCCGACTTCGAGGCATCCGTCGGCGGATTCCCCGTGCCGCCCATGCCGGGCCAGGAAGTCACCATCACCACCCGCCGTTCGATGGCAGCGAGTTCCACGATCGTTGCCGACCGCGCGGTAACCGAAGCAGTCACGAGTGAGCAGGAGAATCCCGATGGCTGAGCTGCCCCAGGCCGTGCGCGGCTTCGGGGTCACCTTCATCACGATGTTCAAGAAGGTGGTCACGGAGCAGTACCCGGAGGATGCGTCCAAGTACCCGCCGAAGCCCCGCTTCCACGGGCGCCATCAGCTCAACCGCTGGGCAGACGGCCTCGAGAAGTGCGTCGGCTGCGAGTTGTGCGCGTGGGCCTGCCCGGCCGATGCAATCTTCGTCGAGGGTGCCGGCAACACCGAGCAGGAGCGCTTCTCCCCGGGGGAGCGCTACGGCCGCGTGTACCAGATCAACTACCTGCGCTGCATCTTCTGCGGCCTATGCATCGAGGCGTGCCCGACCCGCGCGCTCACGATGACCAATGAGTTCGAACTGGCGGACGACAACCGTGCCGATCTCATCTACGAGAAGAAGGATCTCCTGGCACCGCTGCTGCCGGGCATGGTTGCTCCGCCGCATGCGATGGTCCCGGGTACCACCGAGCAGGACTACTACGCGAACAAGATCAAGGGTGCCGCACCCGAGCAGACAGTGGTGGGCTCATGAGCACAGCAGTGAATCAGGGCGAGACCATCGTCTTCTGGGTGTGCGGTTTCTTCGCTGTTCTCGGCGCCCTCGGACTCGTCTTCTCGAAGAAGGCCGTGCACAGCGCGCTCTGGATGGCACTGACCATGATCAGCCTGGCCGTGCTCTACGTCGCCAATGCCGCGCCCTTCCTCGGCATGGTGCAGATCGTGGTCTACACCGGCGCCGTGATGATGCTCTTCCTCTTCGTGCTCATGGTGGTCGGAGTTGACTCCTCCGACTCGCTGATTGAGACGATCAAGGGCCAGCGCGTGGCCGCGATCCTCCTCGGCCTCGGTCTGGCGATCCTGCTCATCTGGGGCATCGGCAGCTCGATGACCGATGTCGCCCCCGGCAGCCTCGATTCCGCCAACGAGGCCTATGACGGCAATGTCCAGGGCATCGCAAAACTGATCTTCACCACCTACCTGATCCCGTTCGAGGTCACCTCGGCACTGCTGATCACCGCGGCCCTCGGCGCGATGGTGCTGGCACATCGAGAGCGCTGGCTTCCGAAGCTCACGCAGACTGAGATGTCCAAGGCCCGCTTCGCCGGTGCCTCGCATCCGGGCAACCTGCCGGCCCCGGGCGTGTACGCCCGCCACAACGCGGTCGACACCCCGGCGCTCCTGCCCGATGGCTCGGTCAGCGACATCTCCATCCCCGGCCCGCTCAAGGCCCGTGGCGATGTGCGCCCTGTCGATCACATGGAGATGGACGAGATCGCAAGCTTTGACGAGGGGAGCCAGTCATGAACCCGGCCAATTACGTGATTCTCTCCGCCGTGCTGTTCAGCATCGGAGCCATCGGCGTGCTTGTGCGTCGCAATGCGATCGTCGTGTTCATGTGCGTCGAGCTCATGCTCAACGCGGCGAACCTCGCCTTCGTGGCCTTCTCCAAGGTCAACGGCAATCTCGACGGCCAGGTGATCGCCTTCTTCGTGATGGTGGTCGCGGCAGCGGAGGTTGTCGTCGGCCTAGCGATCATCGTGCAGATCTTCCGCACACGTCGCTCGGTCTCGATCGATGAACCGAATCTTCTCAAGTACTAGCACTGTGACGAACTACGGAATGGACACCATCGTGAAGAACGTGGAGGCACGTCGATGAGCCCTCTCGTCCTGAGCGCTCCGGCACTCCAGGAGATCACCCCGGCGACGGGCATGTTCAGCCTGATCGCCGTGCTCATCGGGCTGCCGCTCCTCGGTGCTGCCGTGCTGCTCCTAGGCGGACGTCGCACCAACAAGTGGGGCCCTTACCTTGGCGTTCTCACCGTGGCCGCCTCAGCCGTGATTGCCATCATCATGCTCGTCAAGCTGATGGAACTTCCTGCCGAGAGCCGCTCGATCGGACAGTCGCTGTACTCGTGGGTATTCGTCGGTGACTTCCAGGTCGACCTGGCCTTCCAGCTCGATCAGCTCTCGATGGTCTTCGTCCTTCTCATCACCATCGTCGGCACGCTGATCCATATCTATTCCCTCGGCTACATGTCCCACGACAAGGACAAGCGGAAGTTCTTCGGCTACCTGAACCTGTTCGTGGCCGCAATGCTGATCCTGGTTCTCGCGAACAACTTCCTGCTGCTCTACGTCGGCTGGGAGGGCGTGGGCCTGGCCTCGTACCTGCTCATCGGCTTCTGGCAGGTCAAGCCCACTGCTGCGGCCGCCGCTAAGAAGGCCTTCGTCATCAACCGCGTCGGCGATGTCGGCCTGAGCCTGGCGATCATGCTCATGTTCGTCACCTTCGGTTCGGTGACCTTCTCTGACGTCTTCGGCAGCGCAAGCCAGGCGAGCGAGGGCACCCTCACCGCGATCGGCCTGCTCCTCCTGCTCGCCGCATGCGGCAAGTCGGCGCAGTTCCCGCTGCAGGCATGGCTGCTCGATGCGATGGAGGGCCCGACCCCGGTCTCGGCCCTCATCCACGCGGCCACCATGGTCACCGCGGGCGTCTACCTGATCGCCCGCAGCAGCGCGATCTACGACGGCGCCGCCATTGCCGCGACCGCTGTCATCGTCGTCGGCCTGATCACGGTGTTCATGGGCGCGATCATCGGCTCGGCGAAGGACGACATCAAGAAGTCGCTTGCAGGCTCCACGATGAGCCAGATCGGCTACATGATCACGGCAGCCGGTCTGGGACCGGTCGGCTACGTCTTCGCCATCTTCCATCTGCTCACGCACGGCGTGTTCAAGGCAGGCCTGTTCCTCGGCGCCGGCTCCGTCATGCACGGCATGAACGACAACGTGAACATGCGTCGTTACGGCGCCCTGCGGGCAGCGATGGCGATCACTGCAGGGACGTTCATCGTCTGCTACCTGGCGATCATCGGCATCCCGCCCTTCGACGGCTTCTTCTCGAAGGACGAGATCATCCATGCGTCGTTCGAGCGCAGCCCGATCATCGGCATCCTCACCATGCTGGCCGCCGGCCTCACCGGCTTCTACATGACCCGCATGGTGGCCATGACCTTCTTCGGCAAGGCGCGGTGGGAGGACGACAAGCATCCCCACGAGTCCAAGCCGATCATGACCATCCCGCTCATCATCTTGGCGA
>JBPCSY010000156.1:0-3700 GCA_051006695.1 Candidatus Nanopelagicales bacterium | reverse complement strand
AAGAGGATGCGCTCGGTGGTCGTGGTCTTGCCCGCGTCGATATGCGCCATGATCCCGATGTTTCGGGTCTTGGCGAGATCGAGACTCGTCGAGGTAGACACGCGATGTTCTCCGTTTGCTTTCGAGGGCTGTCAGGTAAGTGGTGGGGACTACCAGCGGTAGTGAGCGAAGGCCTTGTTGGACTCCGCCATCTTGTGAGTGTCTTCGCGCTTCTTCACTGCTGCGCCAAGGCCATTCGATGCGTCAAGAATCTCGTTCATCAGACGCTCGGTCATGGTCTTCTCGCGACGCTGGCGCGAGTAGCCGATGAGCCAGCGCAGTGCGAGGGTGGTGCTGCGGTTCGGCTTGACCTCAACCGGCACCTGGTAGGTCGCGCCACCGACACGGCGGGAGCGAACCTCGAGGGTCGGCTTGATGTTGTCGAGTGCGCGCTTGAGCGTGGCAACCGGATCGGTGCCGGTCTTCTCGCGGCAGCCCTCGAGGGCGCCGTAGACGATGCGCTCTGCGGTGGAGCGCTTGCCATCAAGGAGAACCTTGTTGATCAGCTGAGTGACGAGCGGCGATGCGTAGACCGGATCGATGACGATCGGGCGCTTGGCAGCGGGACCCTTGCGAGGCATTAGGCCTTCTCCTTCTTCGCGCCGTAGCGGCTACGTGCCTGCTTGCGGTTCTTGACACCCTGGGTATCGAGTGCACCGCGAATGACCTTGTAACGAACACCGGGGAGATCGCGAACGCGGCCGCCACGCACGAGCACGATCGAGTGCTCCTGCAGGTTGTGACCGACGCCCGGGATGTAGGCGGTGATCTCGACACCCGAGGTCAGGCGAACACGGGCCACCTTGCGCAGAGCCGAGTTCGGCTTCTTCGGGGTGGTCGTGTACACGCGAGTGCACACGCCACGACGCTGCGGGCTGCCCTTAAGGGCCGGGGCCTTGTTCTTTGAGACCTTGTCCTGCCGGCCCTTGCGGACCAGCTGCTGGATAGTGGGCACTCGGTTGCCTCTTTCGATGTGTAGAGAGTTCGTCTCGTGCTTTTCCCTCAGGAACCTTCGGCCCACGCGGTCGGGTGTGTCGCGTAGCCCGCGGGGGCCTGCGACATCCAATTCACGGAAGGAGCGCTGGGCGCTCTATGCACATCTTCGGGGGAAGTCATGCACATCGATGTACCTGAGGTCAGGCACGAGGTAGGAGGCTACAGGGGTGATGGTGCGAGAGTCAAAACGGGGTACTTCCGAGGAGTGAGCCGAAGGCGAGCCCCGCAGGAATACCCCCATAGACGGGGTGCGCCTAGCCACTTCTTAGGCGGAAGTGGAGCCGAATCCCCCGGCCACGAGCAGCACCAGGCCGAAGACCACGGCGAGCACGATCAAGGCCACGCTCACGCCGATATTGATCCAGGCGATGATCTTGGCCGCGAAGCTCAGGCCCTGCCCGGTGACCGCACCATCGGAGCTCCGGATCTCCTTGTCAGCCTGATAGGCAAGGACAATCGCGACAATTGATGTAACAAGGGGACAAAAGGTCCAGGACACGATCGAGAGCACCAGGGCCACGATGGCATTGGTTGAGGTCCGCTGCTGGGGCTGAGCAGGCTCGGCTGCCGGGAGTGGGGCAAATGCGGCCGATGAGGCCTCCCCCGCTGTCGTGGGAGCCGAGGGCCAGACCGCAGGGGTGGAATCGTCAACGGGGCCGGTCGGAGGTGCATCAGTCATGACGCCACCTTATGCCGCTCAGCACGGCAGAAGGGGCACCCGCTCTCGCGAATGCCCCTCCTGACCGATCTGACTTAGTTGTTGTACCCGCGGAAGTCGAACTCCTCCAGCGGGACAGCTGCACCGGAGGATGCACCGAAGGCGCTGTACTCCAAGTCGTCGTATCCGGAGAAGGAGGCGTACATGGCCGCCTTCGCCTCCTCGGTCGGCTCGACCTTGACGTTGCGGTACACCGGCATGCCGGTGCCTGCGGGGATGAGCTTGCCCAGGATGACGTTCTCCTTCAGGCCGAGCAGCGGGTCGCTCTTGGCATGAATGGCGGCGTCGGTGAGCACGCGGGTGGTCTCCTGGAAGGAGGCCGCCGACAGCCACGATTCGGTTGCGAGCGAGGCCTTGGTGATACCCATGAGCTCGGGACGACCCGAAGCGGGAGTGCCACCCTCGGAGACGACGCGACGGTTCTCGGTCTCGAAGTTGCCGCGCTCAACGAGCTCACCGGCAAGGAACTCGGAATCGCCCGAGTCGATGATGGTGATGCGCTTGAGCATCTGGCGAACGATGACCTCGATGTGCTTGTCGTGAATCGACACGCCCTGCGAGCGGTAGACCTCCTGCACCTGGTCAACGAGGTGCAACTGCACCGAGCGCTGGCCGAGGATACGGAGGACCTGCTTGGGATCAACAGCACCAGCGATGAGCTGGGTGCCCACCTGCACATGCTGGCCGTCTTCGACGAGCAGCTTCGAGCGCTTGGACACCGGCTGGGCGATCTCCTCAGAGCCGTCGTCAGGAATGACGACGATCTTGCGGGTCTTGTCAGTGTCATCAATGCGCACGCGACCGGTGACCTCGCTGATCGGGGCAACACCCTTGGGGGTGCGGGCCTCGAAGAGCTCGACGATACGCGGGAGACCGTGCGTGATGTCATCGCCTGCCACACCACCGGTGTGGAAGGTACGCATGGTCAGCTGAGTGCCGGGCTCACCGATCGACTGAGCGGCGATGATGCCGATGGCCTCGCCGACATCAACCAGCTTGCCGGTCGCCATCGACTTGCCGTAGCACATGGCACAGGTTCCGACCTTGCTCTCGCAGGTCAGGACCGAACGCACGCGGATGGTCTGCACACCCTGCGCGACGAGCTCCTCAAGACGCGGGGTCGTGAGTTCTTCGCCTGCAGTTGCGACGACCTTGCCATCAACCTCGACGTCGCGAGCGAGCGTACGAGTCGCTGCCGAGGTATCGATGCTGTCGAATGCGACGAGCTTGCCGTCAACCATCTCGGCCTGTGCGAGCTCGTTACCGCGCTCGGTGCCGCAGTCAACCTCGCGGATGATGACATCCTGCGAGACGTCAACCAGACGACGGGTCAGGTAACCCGAGTCAGCGGTGCGAAGTGCAGTATCGGCAAGACCCTTACGCGCGCCGTGGGTCGAGATGAAGTACTCGAGAACCGACAGGCCTTCGCGGAAGTTGGACTTGATCGGGCGCGGGATGATCTCGCCCTTCGGGTTGGCCACCAGGCCACGCATGCCGGCGATCTGGCGTACCTGCATGAAGTTACCGCGGGCGCCCGAGTCGACCATCATGTGAACCGGGTTGGTCGGCGGGAAGTTCTCCTGCATGGCCTCGGCGACCTCGTTGGTCGCCTTCGTCCAGATATCGATGAGTTCCTGGCGCCGCTCGGAGTCGGTGATCAGGCCGCGTGCGTACTGCTTCTCGACCTTGTCGGCCTTCTCCTCGGCACTCGCGAGCAATCCGGCCTTGGCCGGCGGCGCGATGACGTCGGAGATGGAGATGGTCACGCCTGAGCGGGTCGCCCAGTAGAAGCCCAGCGCCTTCAGCTTGTCGAGCGTGTTGGCCACGTCGACCTTGGCGTAGCGCTCCGCGAGCCTGTTGACCGTCGTGCCCAGGACCTTCTTGTCCACCTGCGCGTTCACGAACGCGTAGTCGGCCGGCAGCGCCTCGTTGAAGATGGCGCGGCCC
>JBPCSY010000155.1:0-5592 GCA_051006695.1 Candidatus Nanopelagicales bacterium | reverse complement strand
GCGCTATAGGCAGGAGAGCCGCCGAGCCCGCCCGTAGTACCGAGAATTGAGCTCATGTTGATCACGGAACCATGTCCGGATGCCTTCAGGAGGGGGCCGCAGGCCTTCATGCCCAGGAAGACACTGGTCTGGGAGGCCGACACCACCTCATTGAACTCCGCGAGGCTCGTTCCCTCGATCACCCCGAAGTCGGTCCGACCGGCGTTGTTCACCAAGATGTCGAGTCGACCCCAGCGCTGCTCGATGGTCGCGACGACCTCAGACCACGCCATCTCGCTCGACACGTCATGCACGAGGCTGAGGGCGCCGAGGGTGTCGGCTGGGCGAATATCGGTCGCCACGACGATCGCCCCTTCGGAAGTCAGGCGTTCGACGATTGCTCTCCCGATCCCTCCACTCGCGCCGGTGACGAGTGCGACACGTTCGGTAAGTCGGTTCATGATTCCCCTCGGTTGTATCTCAGTATCCTGCCCAAATGGCTCCTTTGAGAATTGTCACCGCCAATGTGAATGGAATTCGCGCAGCCCAGCGCCGCGGAGGCCTCGAGTGGCTCGCCGCGTCCCAGGCCGATGTCATCTGCCTTCAGGAGGTACGCGCAACGACCGAGCAGCTGACCGAAGTGCTCGCGGGTTCGCCCCTTGAGCACTATTCGGTCGCCCATGCGCCCGCCGAGACTCTCGGTCGCGCGGGTGTGGCCATCCTGAGCGCACTTCCGATCAAGGATGTCCGCGTAGGGACGGGAACGCAGCCATTCGATGGGCAAGGACGCTGGATCGAGGCTGACATGGCCCTTGGCCGCAAAAAGATCACCGTCGTCAGCGCTTACTTCCACAGTGGTGAGGCAGGCACTGTCAAGCAGGTCGAGAAGATGGCACATCTCGACGAGATCGATCGCCGTATGCGCGAACTGGCTGAGCAGCCGGAGGTGGTGGTGTGCGGAGACCTCAACATCGCTCACCGGGAAGTCGACATCAAAAACTGGAAGGGTAATCGCGATAAGGCAGGTTTCCTTCCGGAGGAGCGCGCTTATCTTGACGCCTGGTTCGAGTCGGGCTGGACAGATCTCGGGCGCGTGCTCGGTGGCGAGGGCCCAGGCCCCTACACCTGGTGGTCGTGGCGAGGTCGTGGATTCGATACTGATGGAGGCTGGCGCATCGACTACGCCTTGGCCTCGAAGGGGATCGCCAAGCGGGCGCACACCGCCACGGTGGGCAAGGCTGCCACGTATGCCGAGAGGTGGAGCGATCACGCTCCGCTGACGGTCGAGTTTGACTAGAGGATCTCGACGAGGACGCCGATGATCGCGCTGGCGAGGGCCAGCCAGATCATGATGATGCCGATGGCGGCCACGCGCAAGGGTGCGCGATACTCGCCGGCCGCGTAATGCCCGGCACGCTTGACCACCTGAGCCAGGGGCGTCGCGTCGCGTCGCGGATCGCCTTGAGGATCTCGCTGGGACCAATAGGCGCGCTCATTGGACATGCCCAGGGCGATAAAGGCGATACCGAAAGCCGCCAGGCAGATGGCCAGGATGATCAGGGTCAGGGCTGTAATGGACACTCGGGGAGACTATCGGAGGTGAGGCTCAGCGGGGGGATGCGAAAGGCCCCCGGCTGGTGCCGAGGGCCGCGCATCTTGTGGACCGTACAAGACTCGAACTTGTGACCTCTCCCGTGTCAGGGGAACGCTCTAGCCAACTGAGCTAACGGTCCGTATTACGAGTCAGGAGCCTATCAGCCGACACGGAGTGCTCGACGCCAGGGCTAGTGAGGATCAGCCGCCGCTCTTGCGGCGGAACTCCTTCTTCCCACCGGCAGCGCCGGAGGACTCCTTTGCCTTGCCGCTAGTGCTCATCGGCTCGGTTCCGCGATGACCACCCTTGCTCTTCTTGGCATCGAGTGCAGCCTTGTAGCGCTCACGGGGATCAGTGGGGTCTGCTGCGGGTGTCGTCGACATGAGTGCAGTCTGGCACCTTTGTCGCGATTCTCGGAACCAGTGGCCCCGTACGGGCCGTTCGTGGAGGTGGAGACGGGATTTGAACCCGTGTACGCGGCTTTGCAGGCCGCTACCTCGCCTCTCGGTCACTCCACCGCGAGTACCCCGAAGACGGGGTACTTCGAGCGGACGACGGGATTCGAACCCGCGACCCTCACCTTGGCAAGGTGATGCGCTACCAGCTGCGCTACGTCCGCGTGACCTCTCGGTCGAGTCAGAACCATATCTGACCACTGCACCGGACCGCCAATGCGGTCGGCTTTGGGGGTGTCGACGGGCAGAAGCGGCAATGATGGGGGAGTGAGCCTGCCCCCATTCGCGTGCATCGGCGGGCTGTGGGCGTCGGAGCTGGAATTGATCTCACACGACCCCTCCATGCTGGACACCCCAGGTCGATGGGTGGTGGTGCTGCCCTATGACGGGCGTGCGAGCTTCCTGCGCTTCGGCTTGTGGGGCAGTGATCGCCCAGACTGGATTCGTGATAAGTGGCACGGACCGGCGCGTGATGACTGGAGCACGTCACTTGACGAGGCGCAGTACTGCGCGGCGGTGGAAAGCACTCGTGAGGCGATTGCGCGCGGTGACGTCTACCAGGCGAATATCTGCCGTGTCCTGTCGGCAGTTACTGACGAATCGCGCAGTTTGCTCGGTCTCTTCGACAGGCTGTTGGCGGGTAACCCTGCGCCGTTCGCCTCGATCGTCCACGTGCCTGATGCCGGGCTCGAGATCGTCAGTGCAAGCCCGGAGCTCTTCTTGCGTCGAGCGGGATCTGCCCTCTCCTCCGGCCCCATCAAGGGAACCGGTCGAACTGAGGGCGACCTGCTGGCAAAAGACTCTGCCGAGAACATCATGATCGTCGATCTCGTACGCAACGACCTCTCGCGTGTCTGCCTGGCTGGCTCTGTGGAGGTTCCACGGCTACTCGACGTCGAGCTCCACCCCGGTCTGGTGCACCTTGTCTCGGAGGTGAGCGGCACCCTGGAGCCTCACACGACCTGGGCCTCGATTCTGGACGCGACCTTTCCACCAGGGTCGGTCACGGGTGCCCCGAAGTCCTCTGCCCTGAGGATCATCGACGAGCAGGAGACATCGTCGAGAGGCCTGTACTGCGGAGCGCTGGGCTGGATTGATCATGACGTGGCTCAGGGGGAGCTTGCCGTCACCATTCGCACCTTCTGGCGAGAGGGGTCACTGCTGCGATTCGGCACGGGTGCGGGAATCACCTGGGAGTCCGACCCACGTTCAGAATGGCGCGAGACTGAGCTGAAAGCACGTCGGCTCGTCGACCTGGCTAGCGAGGGGGAATCGTGATCTGGATCGGTGAGGGAAGCCTCGGCGGCCTGGTACCACCTGATGAAGCGTTGGTGAGCGTGCTCGATCACGGATTCACCGTGGGCGACGGGGTCTTCGAGACCATGAAGATCGTGGACGGGCGCGTATTCGCGCTCACCCGGCACCTCCGCCGTCTCGATCGGTCGGCTGCGGTTCTCGGGCTCGCTGCCCCGGATCACGGAGTCTTGCGCGATGCGGTAGCTGAGGTCGTTTTCGCCAACCCTGGAATCAACCGGGGACCGGCTCGTCTGCGCATCACGGTGACGGGAGGCATCGCCCCACTTGGAAGCGACCGCGGGGATGCACTGCCCACCGTCGCCGTGGCCGTCATGAGCTCGACCGCTTGGGCGCCCAGCACCGAGATCGCCACTGTGCCCTGGGTGCGAAATGAGAGATCCGCCATCGCGGGTGCGAAGACGACGTCGTATGCCGAGAATGTCGTGGCCTTGGATTTTGCGCACGCGCGCGGAGCCTCCGAGGCGATCTTCGCCAACTCGGTGGGCAGGCTCTGCGAGGGAACTGGCTCGAATGTCTTCGTCGTCGTGGACGGTGTCACCCTGACACCCGCACTCTCCAGCGGCTGCCTTGCTGGCATCACCCGCGAGCTGGTCCTTGAGTGGAGTGATGCCCAGGAAGCCGAACTCGATCTCGGAATCCTCAGCACTGCCGATGAGATTTTCCTGACGTCATCGACCCGCGATGTGCATCCCGTGACCCGGGTGAATGAGCGACACCTCGAGGTCGGCCCCGTGACGGCCCGCATTCGCGAGGAATTCCGGCTGAAGAGCTCGGTAGATCTCGACCCCTGACATGAGTGGGGCCCCCGCCGAAGCGAGGGCCCCACTGTCACGCGCGATCGGCTAGCCGCGGTAGCTGCGGGTGACCACGTACGGGTTCCACTGATTGGGAACGCCGGGTGCGGTGCCTTGGATATTGCAGACACCCTTCTTGATCATCTTCAGGGTGACGGAGCCGTCGGCCGGGTAGCCCAGCTTGCACACCGCATTCTTGCCTTGAGTGATCTTCCAGGAGATGTTCTGACCTGCATTGGTGTCGACCTGGCCCGGCGTCTCGATGACGTAGGTGCGTCCCTTGGTCAGCTTGCCCGACAGGGGGGCGGCCAGAGTGGCGGTCTGGTTACCCAGGCCCGGCAGGACCGTGTAGCCGTAGGTGACAGGTGCGTAGCCCTTGCCACCGGGTGAACTTGCCTGGATGTTGCACTGGCCGGATGCCACCGGAACCGTGATGGTCAGGCCGCTGATCGAGCAGGGGCCGGTCTCGGTCAAGGTCACCGGTGAGCCTGACAAGGTGGATGCTGCCATCGTGGTGCTGGTTCCATTGGGCAGGTTGTACTGGCCATTGGGCGCCCACGTGCCCCAGCCCGGCTGGGTCAACGTGATGACGTCCTGCTGCACTGGGCCGGCAATGATGTTGACCTTGTCGGTGGTAGAGCCGCTGGCGCCGCCGTTGGTGGTGTAGCTGGCTCCCACGACTGCCGCGCCGGCCGTGGTCGGGGTCCACTGCATGCTTGCCGAGCCATTGACGATCTGGATCGAGGCGCTGATCGGCTTGCCGTTGAAGGTGAAGCCTACGGAGCCCTGAATGTTCGAGGGCACGAACGTGGCAGTCAAGGTGACGGGAACGCCGACAGTCATCTGTGCGGGCGCCAGCAATGAGATTGTGTTACCGCTCAGAGAGGCGTTGACCAGATCTTGTGCAGACTGCGATCCAGACACGACGTTGTCTCCGGAGTAGTAAGCGGTGAAGGCGTAACTTCCCACAGACGGAGGAGTCCACCACCAGTACGCGTAGGACTTGCCGTTTCCGTTTGCGGTCAGTCCCATTGTGGTGACGACGTTTCCGCTGCCGTCTTTGACCACGACGGAACCCGTGGGTGACCATGCGCTCTGGCCTGCGGAATTTACGTTGACGATGATCTTTGTCGCTGTGCCGACGGTGGCTACGTTCGGAGCGGCGATGGTGGTCTGCGACCCCACCGAACCGACACTGAGCGGAACCGAGTTGGAGTTCTCGCCGTTGTTCCACGCAGTCAGCGTCAGTGTGCCCGTTGATGTAGGCGCGAAGAAGGTCAGCGTCACTGAGGTGGTGCCGTCAAGAACGGGAGCAGTGGCGTACTGCGTACCATTCGCATCCAGGAGATTGACCACCCCAAGGCTCAAACTTCCGCTGGCCTGGAATTGAACGGCCTGACCGGCGGATGCTGACGAAGGCCCGGACAGGCTGAACGTCTGGGCCGCCTGGGCC
>JBPCSY010000154.1:0-9094 GCA_051006695.1 Candidatus Nanopelagicales bacterium | reverse complement strand
CCTCTTCATCTTCATCATCATCTTGACACAGTTAGCCGTGCCGGCAAACCTGCATCATCGAGTCTTGCTCATCGGTGTCGTTCTAGCTCTAGTCTTCCGAGCGATCTTCATCGCGATCGGAGCAGCGGCTCTCGAGGCCTTCAGCTTCACGTTCGTGCTCTTCGGAGCGCTGCTCATCTACACCGGCATCCAGTTGGCACGGCACCGCAACGAGGATCCCGAGCCCACCGACAATTTCGTCGTGCGCAAGGTACGGAAGAAGTTCGCCTTCACCGACGAGTACCACGGCACGAAGTCCTTCATCAAGGTGAACGGGAAGCGCATCGCTACTCCGTTGCTGCTCGTGATGATTGCAATCGGCTCCACCGATCTCCTCTTCGCCCTCGACTCGATCCCCGCGACCTTCGGCGTGACCTCGGAGCCCTACATCGTCTTCACGGCGAATGCCTTCGCGCTACTGGGCCTCCGGGCGCTCTACTTCCTGCTCCAGGGCCTTCTCGACAAGATCATCTACCTGTCGCTGGGTCTCGCGATCATCCTGGTGTTCATCGGAATCAAGCTCGTTCTCACCTTCCTGCACGGAGTGAACGCCTCCATTCCTCATATCCCGACCAATGTCAGCCTTGTCGTGATCTGCTCGATCCTGATCATCACCGGCGTGGCTTCGTGGATCGGCGTTCGCCGCAATCCTGACGCCATTGCCCACGCGGGCCGCATCACCGAGCCCCGGCATCACGACGAGGTCTAGGCCTCGCAGGCTTCCAGTTTCCCTCTCGCATCGAGGGTTCTCGCACTCAGTGAGCAAGATCAGAGATCCAGGGCGTCCAACTCACGCAGCAACCCCATCTGCACTGACGTGCGAGGTGAATTTGCCTCCCCAGACGCATGCGGTGGCTGCTCGGCATCGGCGATGACCGAGGGCTTCGAAGAGTCCAGCCGAAGCCTGTCGCGAAGCGCACGAGGAGAATTGGGGGCATAGATACCGATGATGTCGGAATCACGGGGCACCAACGGATCAGCATCGGTACTCGACATTGCCAGAAGTTCCGGAGCAGTCTGGAGCAAACTCGCATCGTCATCGGCTGCGGCGGCAAACCACTCCGGCGACTGCCGGCGTATTGATCGCATCGTGACACCGGCGGATTCGGGGTGGAGCTCCGACAACGGCAGCTGCTGCTGAAAGGCGAACATCGCGTACGCCACCGTGCTCAGTGACGCTGCCGGATCAAGACCGACCTGGGGTACTCCGCCATCAGACACGGCGGAACAAACCCTTCTTGCGCGAAGCCGAGGCCAGTTCAGGTTCGGATTCCCGAATCGTCTCGGCGTCGGCCGAGAGGGGTAGTGCAACCGTGGTTGTCTCGACCGAGATCGAGCCGGCCATGCCAACGCTTGACGCACTCGGCATCTGCACCTCGAATTCCGCGAGTCCACGACCGGGAAGGCAGGTACGTGCAAGCTCGTTGTACGCAGGACCGATGAGCGGGTGATCGAGCAAGGTATGCATGCGATGCAGATTGGTCGCGGTGAGGACATCTTTCGTAGCAAGAGGGATCACTCCCACCACCGGTACTCCAAGCCCGGCCGCGAGGATCTGCTCACGCTGCATCCCGACACCCGCGACACTTTGGTTGACGATAATGCCGATCTTGTCGCGGCTGATGCCCAGGCCAGATTCCTCCGCAGGAGCAGTGATCTCGCGCAGTGCCCGTGCCATGCCCTGGACCGCCGTGCTGGCCAAGGTGGTGATGAATAGCACCTCGGTCGCCTCAGGCAGGCACACCTTGGCAATCAGGGGATCCAGGTACTGCACCGAGGTATCCATCACGACAACGTCGAACAATCGCTGAAGACTTCGGATGATCGTGCGATAGAACTCCGGGCCAACCGTGTCGGCGGTACGCGGTCTGATCGGAGCCAAAAGCGCGTGCACGCCGAGAGCTTCCTCGAACACTAGGTGCCGACGAATCGTGAGTTCATCCCACACTGGCTGCACACGAATATTGAGGGCGGTCGGCATGTACTTGCCGATCAATGACGCTACCTGCCCGTCACGAGTGTCCATGTCGACCACGCAGACACTGAGCGGCTTGCCGCCCTCCTTCGATGCACGCGCGATGGATGCGGCGAGCAGGAGGGCTGCTGTCGACTTGCCTGAGCCACCCTTGCTCGACGTGACGGTGATAGTCACTTGACCCGCCAGCGGTGGACGAGCGAGCAGCTCCTGTGAGGCTCCTGAAGTACTGCTGCCGATCTGCGGTTCGGACGTCGGCGGCTGGCCAATACCAAGATGCGGCATGGATGGAGCTCGGTGGGAGAACTCGCTAGTTGAGACGGCAGGGCCCGCCGAAGACTCACTCGGGGAAATACTCGCCGCCGGAGGGGTGTGAGGGGACGCGGCCGCCGCGGGCGATTGCGCAGTCTCACTGAGTGCGGGGATACCTGCGAGATCGGGGTCGACGTTCAACGTGATGACCTGGGGTGAGGCATCCGAGGTAAACGAGAGTTCCTGAGGCCAGTCCATCTCGAACTCAAGGGCCGCACGCATGCACTCGAGTGCTTCGCAGTCACCCTTCTCCATGGGTATGAAGTGCACCACGATCGAATCCGGATCCACACCACTCGTGACAGCCTCGCGATCGATCTGCACCCTCAGGCTCTCCAGCTCAGCCGAGTGCCAGACCGCGACGAACACGCGCGCCTTAGCGTTCGCCATGGCCACGATGGCGCGCGCTGTCTGCTCTCGCTCATCAGCTTCATTGGGCTCTCCGCGATGCAGGGAGTCCGAGAACACAAGGATGCGTGAGTGCGCATTGAGGCGTCCGCTCGAGAGAGAGCTCCACATCTGCGCAATGTTGGGCTGTCGTTCCTGCACGTCCCATTCGACACCGCATCCGCGTAGAAGGCTGCTTACCTCGGGTTCGGCCACGACGATGACGCCCGGCCTCAGTGACATTGTCGTGTGATCGGTCATCGTGCACCTTCTGAGGAAGTCGACGCGCTCTTTCGCCCGAATCGTCGAGTGGACTTCACATCGATGCGCGGGCCATTAAGGATGAAGTCAGTCGTAGGGTCCAAGGTGCGCACGGGTACAGCAGCTTCGGCAAGGGCCGCGACCTGCTCGAAGGTCGAGTGTGCGACGATTTGCGGAGCCGCGGCATGCTCGGCGAGCACCGTGTCGATCTCGACGTGAAGTTCTGCCACGACTGCATGCGCGTCGGCCTTCACCTCGGGGATCGTGCTGATGTCGTCGAGGAGTGCGGCGGATCCAACCTCGTCGAGTCCATCGACGGTGAACAGTTGGTCAAGACGATCGAAGGCCGTCGTGCCGAATACTGATTGACCGGGCTTCGCTGGCTCGGGAATGTCACCGTCGACGAAGAATGAGATGCCATCCGGATCTTTCACCATCTCACTCCCCGCCCTCGAACGACCAGGCGACGGGAACGCTGTCCGGGATCGCGGTTGCATGCTGGCGCATCGAGACCAGCTCAATCAAGACTCCACGTGTGTCAAGAGCCAGATCAAGTGAGTCGATCGGCAGATCAGCCGGCACGTATTCGTGGCGATGCCATTCGATCGTGAAGCTGTAGGACTCCTCATCGCGGATCGCCTGCATGGCGGTGGCGAACATCGGGTCGTCGGTGGCGAGGATCGCACTGGCCTGGAATCGGATTGCCGGACTTGCGCACACGGCTCCATCGATGAGGATGGCGATTCGGTGGAAGGGGGCAGCTTCCACTGTGACGGAGTGATCGGTGAGCGAGTCGGCCAGGGGGTCAACGGGGCCACGATCGCCGATCGGGGTCACGGAGAGCACGAGGCCGCTGCCGACCCGGGTCAGGTACTGCCGGCCCGAGCCGTCGATCTCGATCCACGCCCTCATGAGGCCCCCTCTCTGGGAGAGGTATCGGCTCGATAGAGCCGAAGGAGCGGAAACTCGGCTCGATAGAGCCGAAGGGGCGGGAACGCCGCTCAATAAGAGGCCCAAGGCGCCGATATACGCCTCGGCCACCGACGTGCCGAAGACCAGCCCGATGGCGAATCCGCCGATGAGGAAGGGGCCGAAGGGGATGGCCGTGCCCGAGCGAGCGCGGCGGGCGACGAGCAGCCCGATGGCCACCGCGCCCCCGATCAGCCATGCCGCCATCAGCCCCACCACGGCCGGGCCTACGCCGATCCATCCCAGGATCAGTCCAAGCGAGGGGGCGAGTTTCACGTCCCCCATACCCATTCCTCGTCCACCTGAGAGGAACCAAATACCGCCGATCGCGAACAGCCAGCAGCCTGCTCCGGCGAGGGCGGGAATGATGGGCCATTCGCCTGTTGCCAGGCCGTCGATCACCAGGCCCGCTACTGCCACGGGATACAGGAGGAAGGTCAGTCGATCGGGTAGCCGCTTATGGTCGAGATCGATGACGAAGAGCGCGATGAGAATTGCTGAGGCGACGAGCAGGAGCGGGAGCAGCCATATTGCGTCGCGCGCGACCGTGTAGGCGGCGATACCGGCCCAGATGATCGCGGTGGCGATCTCGACGATCGGATAGCGCGGCGAGATCGGCGTTGAGCATGTTCTGCACTTACCCCGAAGTGCCAGCCAGCTGAGAATGGGGATGTTGTCACGATTGGCGAGCTCTGTTTCGCAGCGTGGGCATTTCGATCTTGGCGAGATCACCGATGAGCCATCGGGTACGCGTGCGATCACGACGTTGAGGAATGAGCCAACCGCGAGCCCGACGAGTGCTACGACGGCAATGGTGAGAATCTGAAGGGGAGCCATGAGTTGATACTCGTCGATTAGTGATTGTTTGTAGCGAAGTCCTCAGGCACATGCACCCCGTGAACTGCTTTACGGCCCGCGATTGCGACCGCCCCACCACTGATCAGCGCTGCAGTGATGACGATTGCCTCGGCCCGGGTGAACCCACAGGAACAAGCGATCTCGTCAACAGTGTTGATGCCGTCTACTGCGCGGATAAATGCCGAGACTTCCGAGGACGCCAAGCAGATTTCCGCATCGGCATTTACGACCCGGAGCACCGTTTCGCGCGTAGTGGATGCAGGTGCGACGCCGTTCCAGATGCGCTGGGATCGTGTCTCGCGGAGTTCGATGGCCGTCAGGAGATCGTCGACGGATGTCGGACGGGTGCACAGTCGATCAGTGGTCTCGTGGGCGTCAACCTGGACTTTGGACTTGGGGAGTGCGAGCGCAGCGCCCAGCCCGGCCAGAAGGTACTCCGCATGGAAGGCGGCCAGGGAATCGACGGGAAGCCAGTCGCGAGTAATCGCGAAGCGCCCGACCTCGTCATCTCGTTTCGACTTTTCGACGCTGGCACCCAGTTCGCGAATTCGGGCTTCGTCCAGGATCCCGGCGGCTACCAGGCGATTGGTGAGATGCGGAGTGAAGTCCGCCACCTGGACGGAGTACACCCCGCCCTCGTACATGTATATGGCGGCACTGGTGCCTGTCGTGGGATCGGTGGCCACCAGCCGCCCTGTCCAGCCCTTCTTCGACTCTGATCTCATGGCCTTGACCAGCTGCGCATTCTCCATGAGGTGGTTATCGGATGAGATCGTCAGGCAGGGACGCCTCGTGAACGGGGCATCTTGGGGCGCCGGCGTGATCTACGGTGCCGACCATGAAGCCCGGCGTTCCGGTACATCCGGTCTTGCGCTCGTCTCGGTAGATGCGCGCGATGCCTGAGTAAGTCTCTACGTGCACGACCTTGGCCGCACGACTCGCAGCCTCGGACTTGTTCACGACCGACGACACATGTTCCGGCGTGATCTCGAGGATCTGATCACCGTTCCGGAGCCGCCACTTGTAGTGCTCGAGGCTGAGGTCGCCCTGCACCTGCTGAGTACCGCCGTCGGGCAGAAGCACAGTGATCGTGCAGCGAGTGCCGAGCAGTGGCGTGGTGTCGAGGGTCTCTCCGGTCGCCAGCGTGAATGTGCGTGCCAGGCTGCCGGCGTAGCGCCCGTATCCCAGGCGGATGTCGTAGCACTTTCCGACATGCTCGCGTATCAGCGCATCGGCATCATCGAAGGTTGCCGACATCCCCTCAATGAGTACACGTGGCATGTCCTGATGGGTGCGCATCAGGTCAGCAAGCTCCCAGGAGTACGAGCGGATGGTGCGAGCTCCGGACATGGAAGATTGATCGGGGTCACTGACCTCGGCGCCGGTGATCTTCGCGATGAAGTGCTCGGTGAGCCAGGACCACATCAAGATGCCCGGAGCATCGGAGTAGATCCACGGCACTGGGTCAAGCGCCTCAGCGGTCACCGATTTCCTGCTCGTGGTGGTGGTCACAGAATTCCTGCTGCACCGACTTGCGTGATCACGCGCTGAACTGCTGCAGCGGCAGTCTTGGGCAGGACACCGAGCTCAGCGGCCAATTCCTGCCGACTGAGCTCGCCCCAGAAACTCAGGTATACGGCCGCCAATGCCATGGGGTCACCGGGTGACGTACCTCGGGTCGAAATCGGCTCCATCACTGAATCGATGATCGCCTTGGTGAGTATTGCATCGACTTGGAAGCTGGTCCCGTCATGCGAGACATCGACGGAATCGGGAGCGTCGATGCCTTCGTGATCCTGCCCCATGGAGCCCGATACGAGTGAGTCGTAATTGCGCATTCCGCTTACCTCGGCAACCGCGAACTCCCGCCTGCGCAGGTCGCTCACGGACGTCTTCATCCGAGCAGCAAGCTCGGGCTCCGTGGGACGACGGTGGATCGTGGCAAGTGAATCGTCGATCGCCTGGTTGAGATGCATGTGGTCATCGATGAGCGTACGGCCCCACGCAGCACGTGCAGCATCCTGCGGCCATTTCCGCAACTTGCCGAGCATGAATGACGCAAAGTTCAGTGTGCCGTTCTTGCCCACGCGATCCGCATCGAAGCGGTCGGCGTGGTCGGAAATGAACAGGTACATCATCGATCGCGTGTCATCGTCATCGATGAGTTCCAGATCGGCCACGAGCTTGCGCCGAATTGCATAGGTGCGCGGGTAGAGCCAGTCGGTGGTAACCAGCAGCAGTTGGGCGAATACGTCACCGGGAATCGAGTCGATGTCCCGGAAAGGCACAGACGACTCGACTCGCATATTCATGACCTCGACACCGTGCTCATCGCACCACTGCTTGATGACTTCCCGCGCATGGTGGCCGCGGCCTTCGTCAACCCACACGCGGCTCTGACCATCGCTCCAGGCGCGGGTGTAAGCCGGGAAGGGCAGGTCACTGATCAAGGCAGTCAGGCTCATCGGCTCGACCGTGCTCCAGTGGATGCGATCACACACCTGCGCTGGGGCCATAGCGAGGATGTCGCGCTCCGTCAGGTCACCCACAACCATGTCGGGGATGCGGCGGCCTATGCGATGCGTAGCCGTGACGATCGCGTCCTGGTTAGGATCGATTGAGTCGTACTCGGTGTCGACACCGATGGTGGCCGCACTCATTTCACGCCTGCCCGGCGAGCACGCACATGGCGCGAGCAAGGGATTCTGGTGCCTCATCGACGCGTGAGCCGAGCATTGCGTCAACGGACCCCGGGTCCGGGAGGGCAGTGAAAGCCGGGTCGTAGGAGCCGAGGCTCTCGACGAGACGTGCGACCATGCCGACGGCCATGCGGGCTGCCGGGGCCCCGGCCGAGATGTCGGTGGTCGTGCCCACGGTGATCGCGAGTGTCACAACGATGCGATTGCCCTCTGCGCCCACCCCGACGATACGGATCGGCGCCTCGTGGGATCCCTCAAGGACCTGGGATATGACAGCTGCGGCGGCCGAAGCGCAGGCAACAGTGGGGGCAACCCGGAGGCCCACCTCTACGACCCGCTGGAGACCAGCGGTGCCGTCCATCCAATCTCGCATTGCTACTCCCGAGTCGGTTCTGCCTGCCGTTGCCCCCCTTGGACGTAGGTGGGTATCGGCTCGGTTCCAGACATATAGACATTTTTTCTAGTAAATCTTCCCTAGTTCCTGGGACATCTTTTAGGGGTGATTGAGACGGGCTGTTCGGACATGAAGAACGGCCCGAGCCGAGGCTCGGGCCGTTCTCATCGCGCATGGCTCCTGCTAGTTGAGGGTCAGGCCCTCGGTACAGGCCGTGACCGGGGTCGCGGTGGATGAAAGACCGCCGGCGCCCGAATCGTATGTGTACGACTGAAGCGACTCCACGTTGCAACCCGTGATCGTGTAGGCCGATGCACCATTCATGGTGATCGCGACACCGTTTCCGGGCGACAGCTTGAGCGAGATCGGAAGGCTTGTCAGGTCAGTTGCGATGGTGGGGTACGCGTTGTTCTGCGTGTAGTAGGTCTCCATCTGCTTGGCCGTGGTGTCGATGTCCGACTTCACGCCTGCATCACGTGCGCTATTGCGCTGGTTGAGGAAGACCGGGATGGCGATAGCGGCGAGGATGCCGATGATTGCCACGACGACCAGGAGTTCGATGAGGGTGAACCCGGCGTCGCGCTTCTCCTTGAGTTCCTGGAAGCGAACCAACATTGTGTTCTCCTGTAACTAGGACCCCGATGGGGTGCACCCTCAGTGCGGGGGTTGCATTGAGTGTTTCGGACCGATTTCCGATTCACGACCGTTCGGCCGCGAAATTTCCCCGCTAGTTCACGAGATCGAAGATCTTGAAGATCGGCAGGTAGAGGGCGATGATCATTCCGCCGACGAGCGATCCGAGCACCACGATCATGATCGGCTCAATAAGTGCCATCAACTGCTCTGTGGTTGCCGTGACTTCCTGGTCGTAGAACTCAGCAATTTTCTTGAGCATCGAATCGAGTGCGCCCGTGTCCTCACCCACCGAGATCATCTGCACGACCATCTCGGGGAAGACATCGTGCTCCGAGAGCGGCGCTGACATCCCAGCACCCTGGCGCACGCTTTCCTTCACCGAGTTCACCGCTCGAGCGATGATCACGTTGCCCGAGGTATCTCCCACGATGTCGAGCGCCGTGAGCACCGGCACGCCCGCAGCCAGCAGGGTGGAGAAGTTGCGAGTGAAGCGCGACAGCGCGATCTTCTGGAAGAGTTGGCCGAAGATCGGAAGCCTAAACTTCAGTGGATCAACGACATTGC
>JBPCSY010000153.1:0-7027 GCA_051006695.1 Candidatus Nanopelagicales bacterium | reverse complement strand
TGCACGCCAAGTGAACCTGCGCGCACGCCAAGTGAACCTGCGTGCACGCCAAGTGAACCTGCGCGCACGCCAAGTGAACCGGCGCGCACGCCAAGTGAACCTGCGTGCACGCGAAGTAACTCAGCCAGGCCGAGTTCATGGGCCTCCCGCTCCGGGACTCGCTATTGCTCAGTCCTCGCGGATCGGCCAATGAGCTCCGCGACGATCTCGGCACCCATGCCGACGAGGGGCAGTCCGCCGCCCGGGTGGGATGAGCCGCCCACCAGATACAGCCCCGGGATCTCCGACTGATTCGCCGGTCGCTGGAATGCGGCACGCGAGCCATTGCTCGAGCTTCCGTAGATCGATCCGCCCGGCGCTCGCGCACTGCGCTCGAGATCAGCGGGCGTGCGAATCTCGCTCCAGCGAATGCGGTCGCGAATATCCATGCCGCGGGCGGCGAGAAGCTCGAGTATGTGAGCTCCGTACGAGTCGGCGAGGCCCGGTGCATCCCAGTCGATGGCACCCTTCGCGCCCGTCGCGGAATGTCGAGGTGCGTTGACGAGCACGAACCACGCCTCGGAGTCATCACTCGGGCGCATGCGCGGATCATCGGGCGCGCACACGTAGATAGCCGGGTCGCGTGGTGGGCAGGGATGTCGGCCGAAGATGTCGTCGAACTCCATGTCGTATTCCTTCGGGAACCACACATTGTGGTGGTGCAGTCCTTCAGTGCGCCCGTCGATCGAAAGCAGCATGACAAAACCGGCGAGTGAGGGAGTCGCCTTCTTGAGTCTCTCCTCGGCCTTGCGGGCACGCGGGTCGTCGACGAGCGTGCCGTAGACCTGTGACGCATCAGCATTGGCCACCACGATGTCGGCCTCGAGTGTCGTGCCGTCGGAGAGCTCAACTCCGCTGACCGCGCCACCTGCCAGCGTGATGCGCGAGATGGAGGTGTTCAGCCGAACTGACACCCCGCGTTCGCCCAGTCGCTGCTCAAGTGCGCGTGCGAGATCGCTGACGCCACCGCCGAGATGCCAGGCGCCGAAGGTCTGCTCGATGTAGGGGATAGTCGCGAGCACGGCCGGCGCCTGGCGCGGATCCGATCCGGTGTACGTCGCATAGCGATCGAGAAGCTGGCGCTGACGAGGATCCTTCAGGAATTCACGGCCGAGCTTGCGCAGGGTGGTGAACGGCGCGATGGTGCGCACATCGCCGGGATTGCGTGCCAAGGACATCAGCGTGCGCCAGTCAGGAAGCGGTGACTGCAAGAAGGGCTCGCGGGTGATGCGCCACATCGCACCGGCGCGCTCGGTGAGTGCGCGCCAGTCTGCGCCTGCGGTTTCGCCGAAGGCCGCCTGCATCGCATCGGCGGCGCGTGCGGGATTCACACCGGGGATGGCCACGCTGGTGCCGTCGGCAAAGTGATAGCCGAAGGCGGGATCGATCTCCTGCAGATCGACGGCATCCTCGAGAGCGCCACCGGTCTTGAGGAAGAGATCGCGATAGACGGCGGGCAGGGTGAACAGTGACGGGCCTGTGTCGAAGACGAAGCCTTCACGCTCATAGCGGCCGAGCTTGCCGCCGAGGCGATCGGTCTGCTCGAGCAAGGTAACCGTGTGCCCCTTCACCGACAGTCGCGCTGCGGTGGCCATGCCGCCGACGCCGCCTCCGATGACGATGACCCGACTCATACCGCGCGACCCTTCCACGAGGCAGTGCCCTGCAGATGTCGGCGCCAGGAGATCACGTTGAGTGCCGCGAAGGCGGCAATGGACGCGGGCTGCGCAGCGGCGGCAACGAGTGATTCGCCGGTGCGCTGCGCGACGAGGGTGCGGCTGAACACACCGGCCGCGTAGCCGATTGCGCCGATGCGACGAGTGGTGCGATCACGTGCGGCAATCATGCCGACCGCCGGCACGACGAAGGCGCCGATGAGCAGCGCATTCACGCCGATCGATCCGGCGGGCCCGTTGAAGGCCGCCCACAGTGACTTCGAGTATCCGTCGATCACGGCATTCGTGCCCTCATACATTCGACACTGCGCGATCCTCGATCCGTCCATCGTCTCCGTCAGCCCACCATCGCGCTTGATTGCACGCATCATGGCCACGTCCTCGATGACCTCGGCCTTGACTGCTGCATGGCCGTCGATACGGCGGTAGGCGCTCGATGTCATCACGATGAACTGTCCATTCGCCGCGGAGAGAGACGGGCGCTGCGTCCGCCTGGCCCAGCCGAGCGGCATGGTCGCGGCCCATGACCACGTCACGAGCGGCTGCACCAGGTATTCGAGCCAGCTACCGGTGAGCTGCCGCGGGTACGGGGAGACCAGGCTCATGCCCTCGCGGATCAGGTGCTCGGTCGTGGACGCCACCGCATCAGGCTTGAGAAGTACGTCAGCATCCACGAACACCAGGATTTCGCCCGTGGCCATCGTGCTCGCGCGGTAGCAGGCGTACGGCTTGCCGAGCCAGCCCTGCGGAAGCCGGGCGTCGGGCATGGTGATCACGAGTAGACGCGGATCGTCAATAGAGGCCAGCGCCTCAGCAGTGCCATCGGTGGAACCGTCATCCAGCACGATCACCTGCAGGTTCGGCACCCGTTCCTGCGCCAGCGCACTGCGCACCGTGGCCTCGATATGCGCGATCTCATTGCGCGCGGGAATGATCACCGAGATCGGCTCGTCCAGATCTGCCGTGACAGGTGCAGGGCGACGCAGCTCGCGAAGGTTGTAAGCCGTATGTGCGGCAATGCCAATCGCTGCCAATGATCCGAGCGTCACGATCCGCCGCATCACCATTGCGGTTCGCTCGCGTTCATCCAGCTCACCATTGCGGTTCGCTCCATGTCCGCCACATCCACGGCACCATCACCGCACCCATGCACACCAAGCCCCAGATCGCCACGCCCGGACGTCCGAAGAACACCAGTGCGGCCAGCACGTTCGAGGCAAACGTCCAGATGAGCATCATGGTGGGCACGCCATCGCGCGCGACCTTGCGCGGCAAACGCGAGAGCAGTGCCATCAGCACGATGGAGGCGAGCAGCCAGCCGAGGAAGTTCTGCAGAGGACTTCCCGGACTGCCCGGGAGGGCCCAGCCGGTGTCGGCCCAGGTCCAGTAGCCCTCGCCGACCATCTGCGGGTCGAGGAAGAGATCCCAGGAGGCGAGCAGGATGCCACCGAGCACGGCCGTGCCGAGATAGGTGGTCGACAGTCGCTCCGCGGCGAGCAGACAGGGGTACGCCATCATCGACCAGGCCAGCGGGATCACGATAGGTACGCCGGCGATGCTCGGCCCGAGAAGGCTCTCGTACTGATAATCGCCGAACGGGAATTGCGTCGAGATGCCGAGGAACTCGATTGCCCAGCCGAAGGCCAGCGTGATGCCGGTGTAACTGGCGGCCCAGGCGAGTCCGCGCGAGATATAGGCGTGCGTGACCGAGGCAAGGAAGAAGGTGACGACCGTGACCACGGTGATGACCAGGCGGGGAGTGCCCGACACCAGCACCCACAGGATCTGGCCGAGGATGGTGGCGAAGGCCAGGCCCCAGGGCAGGTACGGGATCCAGCCGGTGGGCGGACCGCCACGGTCAGAGTGCGGCCCCGTATAGATCCGCACGCTCATGCGGCCAGTGTACGAGGACTAGCGCGTGGAGGGGCTGGTGCTTGCGCTGGGCGAACTTGAGGGCGTGCTTGAGGCAGAAGGCGAGGGTGCCGGCTTCGGGTACAGCGTCGCCGGTGTCTTCTTATTAAGCAGCACGATCCACTGCTGGCCCGGCTTGAACGGCATCGGCGAGCCATCGGCCATCGTGAAGGTGGTTCCCACGGTTGCCGACGGGCGGCTCCAGGTGACGTCATAGGAAAAGCCATCGCGCAGGATCGTCGCGGTGCCGGTGCCGATCGTCTCAGCGTGCGGGGTATTTCCGCCGCCCTTGTCGAAGTACTTCGAGGGTCGCTGCTTGACGTACTGGATCACCACGGTCGCGGCGTTCTGGCCCTTGTCGTTCTCTTCGGCCTCGGCCGGGTAGCCGTTGAGGTTGACCTTGTACAGGCCGGTGAGGGGGTCGAAGGTGAACATTGCCTTGGCATAGCCCCACGTCATCTTGGCCTTGGTGTTGGGCAGCCCCCCGGCGGGCACGTCGGGGGAGAACACGAAGCCCATGTCGTGGTCGAGTGAGGCATCGGGGGCGCGCTTGATCGCCACCGTGCCGTCGAGGAAGTAGTTGTAGGGCGCACGGCGGTCGAAGTCGCGGGCGTAGCCCTCTGCTCCCTTGCGCGGGGAGACGTCGATGATCGAGGCGCCATCGATTGCCGGATACATCTTGCGCTGCGCACCTGAGTACGCGAACGCGGGAGTGCCGTACTGGGCCAGCAGATCTATGTCAGTGATGCGCGCCGAGCGCACGGGGCCGATGTGATCTGGGATGACGCTGGAGAACACTGCGGCCAGACGGGTGATGCCGTACTCGACTTCCTCGATGTACACGACATCGGCGTCTTTGAGCCCCGCGTGCGGCTGGGCGTTGTGTGTGTTGTCGAGCTTGACGATCAGCACAGGTGACGGAGATTTCTCAGGAAGACCTGTCAGCGGCGAAGTGGGCACCGGGGTAGGGCTCGGCGTGGGAGTCGCAGAGGCACTCGCTGTCGACGGGGCTGCACTCGGAGTCGCTGGCGCTGACGGTGCCGTGCTGGTCGACGCACAGCAGGCCGCCACGAGACCCACGAGGGTCAGTGCGGGAAGAAAGCGTCGCGAGATCACTGGTTCACACTAGACAGACATCGTGAGTACTCACGGGAACGAAACACGTGATCCGTTCTTATAGGTAGCAGTGCGGGTGAGAGTGCCGTCCTTGGTGACCTCGTAGCCCTGGGACCTCGCCACTGCTGCGTCGATCGGGGACTTCGCCATGGCGAGATCGTAGGGGGATTTCCTCATGCATTTAGTGATGCGAGCCTTCTATGTCAGACTCGAAGGACATGAATACCTTTGCCGACCTCGGCGTTCCCCTTCCCCTTGTCACCACTCTCTCCCATCAGGGCCTCGTCGAGTGCTTCCCGATCCAGGCAGCGACCCTGCCCGACAGCCTCGCCGGCCGCGATGTCCTCGGCCGTGGCCGCACCGGTTCGGGCAAGACCCTGGCCTTCTCCATTCCTCTCGTCGCTGCCCTCGCCGGCAAGCGCAGTGCTCCGACTCGCCCGCGCGGTCTCGTGCTCGTGCCGACGCGTGAGCTCGCCAATCAGGTGCTCGCCGTCGTCGAACCGCTCGCGAAGTCGGTAGGCCTCAAGTGCACGACGATCTTCGGCGGGGTGAGCCAGGGCAAGCAGGTTGCCGCGCTCAAGGCCGGCGCCGACATCGTCATCGCTTGCCCGGGTCGTCTCGAGGATCTCATCGCGCAGGGTCACTGCAAGCTCGACATGGTCGAGGTCACCGTGCTCGACGAGGCCGATCACATGGCCGACCTCGGATTCCTGCCCGGCGTCAAGCGCCTGATGGATCGCACCCCGAACGAAGGCCAGCGCCTTCTGTTCTCCGCGACCCTCGATCGCGGTGTCGATGTACTCGTCAAGCGATACCTCGACAACCCGATCACGCACGCCGTCGACCCGGTCGACTCGCCCGCACCTGACATGGAGCATCACGTGTTCACTGTGACCGCTGCTGACAAGTCGGCAGTGGTCATCGAACTGGCAGCCGGCACTGGTCGATCGGTGCTGTTCATGCGTACCAAGCACCAGGCGAAGAAGCTTGCCAAGCAGCTAACTGCTGCGGGCATTCCCGCCGTTGACCTGCACGGCAATCTCTCGCAGTCAGCGCGCGATCGCAATCTCGCAGCATTCAAGGACGGCAGCACGAGCGTTCTCGTCGCCACCGACATCGCCGCCCGCGGTATTCACGTCGATGATGTCGAGCTAGTGGTGCACGTCGATCCGCCGGCCGAGCACAAGGCCTATACGCATCGTTCAGGGCGCACCGCGCGCGCAGGCGCTGCGGGCACCGTCGTCACCGTCGCCACGCCGGATCAGCTGGGGGAGGTGCGCACCCTGGCAAAGCAGGCCGGCATCAAGCCGACCTTCACCAAGGTTCGTCCCGATGCTCCTGAACTCCTGGCGATGCGTGGGGAGCGTGCCGAGTACGTCAAGCCCGCACCCGAGGCTCCTGTCACCGTGAAGCCGGCCGCTCCGCATCGTCGTCGTCGTGCCTCGGGCTCGGGTACTGGCCGTCCGGCCGGCTCAGGCTCAAGTGCAGGCCGCACCGGGGCTCCGAGTCGCGGACGTCGCAGTCGCTAGCACGCACGTGCACTACCGTTTACCGCAGCACTTCAAGCTGAGGAGATCCGGTGGCGAAAGACGCTGACGACGCACAGCCCGTGCGGCCGACCCCGCCCGAGCCCTTCTCGACTCCTGACGGTGTCTCGCCGCAGATGCGACGCGTGGGCGGCTATGCCTGGCGACTAATCGCCATTGCGGTCGTCATCGGCGGGCTTGTGTGGTTCATCACTCCGCTGCAGACACTTCTTCTTGCCCTGTTCTTCGCATTCCTCGTCGGCGCCTGGCTGCTTCCGTTGACCAACAAGCTCGCCACCAAGCTCCCGCGTTGGCTGGCCGGCATCATCGCGCTGGCGTTCTTCACGATCAGCCTGCTCGTCATCATCTTCTTCATCGGGCTCTCGGCGATCCAGCAGTTCTCAGGGATCGGCGAGACCATTTCCGAGGGCGTCGCCAGTCTTGACGACTGGCTGCGCACTGGGCCGCTCGGCATGAGCGACGCCGATCTCACCTCTGCCTACTCGTCCGTGCAGCAATTCATCCGCGAAAGCGGTGGCAACATCGCACTCGGAGTGCTCTCGGGTCTGGGCAGCATCGTCGGCCTCGCCACGGCAGCCGCGGCCGGCTTCTTCGTGCTCATCTTCATCCTCATCCAGCCCGCCGAGATGCTGGCCTGGGTCACCCGTTGGATCCCGGCGCGTAATCGCGAGGTCAGTGCTCAGTCGATTCGGATCGGCTGGAATGCGTTCTCGCAGTACTCGCGCGGCATCCTGCTCG